>NZ_QSQJ01000070.1:0-5995 GCF_003436715.1 Prevotella sp. TF12-30
TAGTTCATTTTTAGCTATTCGGCTGATTTTAGCGTAATTTTATCTGAAAATAAAGACATTTTATTCCACATTATTTTGCATATACCATTTTTTTTCGTAACTTTGCCAAAAATTCAATAAAAGCAACAACATGAAATACCCTATAGGAATACAAGACTTTGAAAAAATCAGAAATGACGGTTATGTCTATCTTGACAAGACAGACTTGATTTATGATTTAGTACACAATGGGCATATATACTTTCTGAGTCGTCCAAGACGATTCGGAAAGTCATTGTTGATTTCTACCCTGGAATGCTACTTCCAAGGAAAGAAAGAACTGTTTAAAGGACTTGCCATCGATTCATTAGAAAAAGAATGGAAGCAATACCCTGTTTTCCATATAGATTTCAACGGCAAAGATTTCACACAAGCAGGCGAATTGGAAAAGACTTTGCTGACTTTTGTTGAAAAACAAGAATTGATTTACGGAAGAGACCCATTAGCCACCACCTTGGGAGACCGTTTCATGGCTGTATTGAGAATTGCCCACGAAAAGACAGGACTGGGTGCCGTAGTCTTGATTGATGAATATGACAAGCCTTTACTGGATGTTTTGGACACAGGGTTAAAGACCTTCGATTCTGAAGGCAACGAGCGATTGTTGGAAGACAGACATCGTGAAATCATGAAAGGTTTCTACAGTGTCTTCAAGGCTGCTGACAGAGATTTGAAATTCGTGCTATTGACTGGTGTCACCAAGTTTTCTCAAGTTAGTGTGTTTAGTGGTTTCAACCAGCCTAACGACATTAGTATGGACGACCACTACGAGGCACTTTGCGGAATCACGGAGGAAGAATTATACTCAACCTTCGATGAACAAATCAAGGCTATGTCCGTAAGATATAAAGTATCTGAGGATGAGATGAGATATCGACTCAAGCGCAAGTATGACGGTTATCACTTCAGTCCAAGCATGCTCGACATCTACAATCCTTTCAGCATCTTGAACTCACTGAGCAAGAAAATCCTGAGTGATTTCTGGTTCCGTACAGGTTCGCCTACTTATCTGGTCCGCTTATTAGCTCACTTCGACGAAAATCTCAATGAACTGACAGAAAAATACTATCCTACCAGCAGTTTTATAGATTACAAGGCTGATACCGAGGCTCCCCTACCGATGATCTATCAGAGTGGTTATCTCACCATTAAGGATTGGAATATGGATACCGATTCCTATCTCTTGAATTTTCCAAACGACGAGGTAAAAGCTGGTTTCGTAACCATGGTGGCAGCCAATTATCTGAAACCTTGAAACAAATCGAGGAAAAAGGATATGCCCGTGAGTATGCTACAGACAACAGAACGATTTACCAGATTGGCTGCAACTTCTCGTCTAAGACGGGAACGATTGACGATTGGAAGTCAAAAGCATCGTCCAACTCTCTCACCTGATAATGATGTAAATATAGTTCTATATTCAACTCAATCTTCTCAAACGCCCGAAAAATGGGAATTGCAGAGATGTGATATTTTCCCTTAAGGATTTTTATTTTTTTCCTTAAGGGAAAATTTATTTTTCCTTAAGGGTTTTTATTTTTATCCTTAAAGGCTTTTTTCCTTCACCCTCATACTGTTAAGATAATTTAAGCACAGACAAGTTATGTACAACGGCAGAAAGATGGCTATACGTTGGCTTTCAAAACTAGATGCTATCTCACGTGCTTTTTGCTCATTTTCCCCTGTTACAATACGGATGTATGGCGCAGCAAGATTATCTACCTTGATGTTTACCACATAATTGTGAATTGTCCTGCTTGCCGTTGAACTGCGGGCTGGGGGATTTGCTTATGTGATAGAGAGATTTATGAATGTCTATCAGGCAGTTTTCCTACTTTTTATTTGGTCGTTTCAGGAAAAAAGCGTAATTTTGCGGCGAAACTAGATGTTGAACTTTAAAATAATTAAATATGGCTCTTAAAATAAAAACTCGTGAAGAAGCAATTGCTGTATTACGTGACATGGTGAAACGTAAAAAAGAAATGGAAGCAAAGGCTCAAATAGAATTTGCCCAAGCACGCAAGGAGGCTGCAAACTGCTATGCAAGCCTTTAACTTAACTCGCCTCAATTTTCATTCACCTTATAAGATGGTTCAACGAATTCGATAAGCGAGACCGGTTTTGTGTTAAGATTTCAATTCTTAGAGATGAAGAAGTTGACAATTACATAGCCATTATTGTTCAAAAGAGTAATCCTAAATTGGATGACATTCTTCGTGATTTCGATGAATTTATCGGCTTCTTTGGTACAAAACCAGAATAATAAATCAAAGATAAACAGAAATCCCCCATCCTACTTTCTCAAGCGGGATGGGGGGTTTGCTTATGTGATAAGTAAACCTAAAAAACAAAAGCAAGTATCAACTCTTTAGGAGTTACGACAGAAGTCTATCAATATAGCCAATATCAGACTTCATTCAGTCTCAGGACACACTAATTGCTTCGAAGATATACTTTATCAATATCGCCAGGCCACCGATAGACGGACCAGTACAAGCTTAGCGTTCCAGTGCAAGCTAGACGCCCTACCCCCGCCGGGACGCCTAACGGAGGACGGGCATATCCGGCGCTACGGACTAGACGAAATATCTGCCTAAATATTTGATATTTTGAATTATTTTCAGTATCTTTGCAAGCAAATATTTTAATGATATAGTAAGTGATATAACAGTAAAAACCCAAAATGATGAAACAGAAAAAACATCGAAAGATTCCGGCTCTGGCAGCTGGTACTACGCTCGTGGCAGCGATGACCCTGATGGCTTCCTGCTCCACAGACTACGAAGACAAGATTGTGTACAACGACATCCAGCAGCCATTCCAGCAGAACTTCAAGAAAGACACCGTGGCTTTCGACAAGCTGCCGGCAGAGTTCGCCAAGCACATCCTGAATCTATCCGACCCATCAACAGAAATCGTCAACAAGGCAGACTACACCTTCCAGACCAACAACCTGATCAGCGTGAAGAAATCAGCAGTGGGCGATTCGCTCATCATCACCAGCTGGAGTGCGAAACCAGTCTCCAACGTCACCCTCGAGATGCATATTCCGGAGGCTGACGAGTATATCCCCGTGGCCTTTTTCGAAACCGTTCCTGCCTTCTCCCGCTTCTCGTTCAAGCCATCCTTTATTGGCAGAAGAAACGTATGGAAGAAGAAAAGCGGAAATTTCGTGAGCTTCCTTTGTCCATATCTCGATATGAACCAGATGAAGGCACGACTCACCAGCGATGACGAGCACTTCAAGATGCTCCAGAAGATTGATGCCCAGTGGAACTGCAGCTTCTCCAACTTCGGATGGACTCCTACCGTGGGCGAATCATACAACTTCCGCGAGATGAGACCTATCTATGCCCGAGAGTGGGTGGTGATACTCACCAACTATGCCTATATGATGACCACCCCGGAGTACAAGTACGTGTTGGCGAACTTCAAGAAGGTGATGGGAGGCGACCTCTACGACAACGAAAAGGTGCCATTCACTGCCGAAAAGTACCAGAGCGAGGTGGAGAGATTCAAGGCTAAGAAGAACTTCGTGCTCGGACAGACCTCACCTGCCTATGGCGGACTGGGCGGCGGTGCCACCTGGGGCATTACCGACTGGAACTTCTACGGGCATTATGCATCCTTCAGCGGATGGGAGTCGATCACCCACGAGTTCATGCACTGCATGGATTACGGTCACAACAGTAACATGACCTATGCGGCAAAGACTCCGGAAGGCGTGAACGTAGGTTGGACTGAGTTCATCTGGCAGCTGCACCTGTGGCTGAGCAAGAAGGGCGACCTGCCTTATACCGACCGCAACCTGCTGGGCTTCCACAAACCGGAGAATGCACAGTATCGTGACTGCGACATCATGCAGATTTTCCAGGATGATGCCGTATTGCAGAAGAATATCGATAGTTTTTACAAGAAGAGCCGACTCGTGAAGTACTTCACTGAGAACCCGCTCAAGGACAATACCAAATAACAAGGAGGAAAAAGAAAAATGAGAAAAGACGTAATGATGATCAGCGCAGGACTGATGATGCTGGCAATGGCATCCTGCGACCAGACAGAATATAGAGAGATTACAGAAGACCGAGTTGTGCCGCAGCCGGTGGATACCATCAAGGTGGCAGACCATTTCTACCTGGACGGCTATCTCTCGCGCACTTCCGAGAACATCGGTGGCAGAGATCTGAATGCCGTGAATCTCTTCAGCGATGGCGAAGAGCTGTATGTTGCCAACTTTGCCGGCAAATGCATCGATGTTTTCGATGCTGAAACACTGGAGCTGAAGCGCAGCATCAGCAATGCCGACCGCACACTGGCTAGGGATGTATATGCCGAGGGCGAGCACCTCTTCGTGGCAGCCGGCGACAGCCGAGAGGTGCAGATCTTCGACAAGAAGACGGGCAAGTATCTCAGCCGTCTGGGCACAGGCAACTGGCAGGGCAGCAATGTTTCCTGGGCTGGATGCGTGTGCGCCACCCCTCGCCTGGTATTCGTAAGAGATTCCAAGGAGATGAATATCAGGGTCTTCGACCGTGAGGCGCTGGACATGAATGCAGCCAACAACAACAATGTCTATGCCAAGCTGGCTACAGGCAGCTATTTCATCGGCAGCAAGTTTGAGCCGCAGTCTGAATCCTATGATATGGAAGCGATAGGCGATTCGCTCTACAGTTTCATCCCTCGTACAGGTACCATCTATGCCTGGAAGGTACAGGACATCATCGAGAAGAAGAACGATGCGCCAGCCAAGATTACCCAGAATGCAACAGAGAAGATCCGTTCCATCTCGAAGACCGACGACAAGGAGAAGTTCTTCGTATCGATGGAGAAGGACGGCAAGATGCAGCTGGCAGAATACACCCTGGCTGATATTCAGAAGCGAGACTTCTCTCAGCCAATCCGCAGTTTTGCGGGCGACGGCCGAGTGAGCCTGCCATCCCAGACCATCGTAACCTACCAGAAGGAGAAGCTGATCCTGACCAACGGCGCCAAGCTCGACCGCTGGGAGATCCGCAACAATCCATCCTACGAGATCCAGCCTCGGCAGAAGTAAGCGAAGCATTCTCAAAATACAGAAATCCCCCATCCTGCCTTCTCAAGCCGGATGGGGGGGGGTTGCTTAAAATATAGGATTGAATGAGTGTTAATGCCGGATAGGATTATCGGTCAATTTCAACACGGATGAATTTACCGGCACTGCTGTAATACAGGTCGTAGCCTGGGATGTCGATTTCGTAACCACCTATCTCCTTCTCTATCTTATACGGCTGCTGTGAAGGATAGCGCTTGGCAATATCCGCAGCGATAACATCAGGAATGATGCCTGATGGCAAAGCAGAGAACTTGCAGTCCACGCTCTTCCACTCTCCCTTATTGTTGAAATCTATTTTGGTTCCATCGTTCAATGTTGCCTCATATTCCCACTTTCCGTTGTCCTTCTCCTTCTCTACATAGGTATAGGTAGCAGAAGGGAAATACTGCTTTACAAACTGCTGAGCCTGTACTGGCAACTCAGTATAACCGATCTCTTTCTCATCGCTGCTGTGGCAAGCTACTGCTACCATAGCAAAAACAATCGACAGAAATGTCGCTAAAAACGTTCTCTTCATGTTGTTATAATTTAAATTTTGATGTTACTATTTTAATTATTTATCACTTATTATTATACACTAAAGCATAACCCGTATATAGTCATACAGGGGATTGTTTTATATGCTACAAATATACTAAAATTATTTCAAACTGCAAAACATTCGCCCCATATTTTAGAGTGTTTTAACGGTTTTTTCTTGCATTTCTTCCATAATAAATTTATTATAACAAACTAGAGCGGTGGTAGATTCAGAGGTTAGGTCATTTTTTGACGGCGGATTACAAATCCGCCGGGACGCCTAACGGAGGACAGAGATATCCGGCGCTAGGGAGTTTTTTATCCTAAAAAATCTTTTTAACACTA
>NZ_QSQJ01000070.1:6005-6798 GCF_003436715.1 Prevotella sp. TF12-30
AGTTTTTTATCCTAAAAAATCTTTTTAACACTAAAAATTTGGCAATCTCAATTATTTGCTTTATTTTTGCACAAAAACAAAACGTATGGCAATAGATAAAGTTAAATATTGGAAAGA
This sequence comes from Prevotella sp. TF12-30, assembly GCF_003436715.1. Classification (NCBI taxonomy): domain Bacteria; kingdom Pseudomonadati; phylum Bacteroidota; class Bacteroidia; order Bacteroidales; family Prevotellaceae; genus Prevotella; species Prevotella sp. TF12-30. Next base: position 6,123 of record NZ_QSQJ01000070.1, read on the forward strand.
ACTTGCAGACTATGACATCGAAACCGCTGAGGTTATGTACAACGGTGGAAGATGGCTATATGTTGGCTTTATGTGCCATTTGGTTATAGAAAAAACAATAAAGTCGTATTGGAGTGCTATAAAACCAGATGAGGTTCCATACATCCATAACCTCTTGAAGTTGGCACAAAGCTGCGGGTTAGTATCAAAAATGACATCAGAACAGCTAAAGTTTCTTGCGGAATTAATGCCAATGAATATTGAGGCAAGATACCCATCCTACAAAGATGAGCTGGCGAAGAAATTGACTCCAGAATATTGCAGAACATTAATAAATAAAACAAAAGAATTAAAACAATGGATAGAGAACATGCTTTAATGATAGTAAAATGCTACAAGGAAGCAATACTTCCATTGCTTGCTAATGCGAAAGTATATCTGTATGGTTCTTGTAGTAGAAATGAAGCAAGAAAAGATAGTGATATCGATGTAGCAGTAGTTATACCTAAGCTTAATGGCGACTGGCTGGACACTACATCTTCATTATGGCTTGCCACCCTTAATATAGATACATCTATAGAACCGGTGTTGATTGAAGAATGCAAACCATCACCCTTATATGATGATATAATACGTAATGGAATAGCAGTATAAAATACAGAAATCCCCCATCCTACTTTCTCAAGCGGGATGGGGG
>NZ_QSQJ01000071.1:0-6564 GCF_003436715.1 Prevotella sp. TF12-30
AAAAACGAAAAGGGTGCGCCATAGACTTATGACACACCCTCATATTTTTTTATAAAAGTATTAGCACACAGACTTTTTACGTTATTTTGCGTAGATTTTTGAAGTAAATCTCTCGTTTTTGCGAACTTTTCATTATCTTTGTAGCCGAAATCATTAAGTAATAAACCTATTATCAACAAACAATTGACGGTATGAAAAAAAATAAATTTCAATTAATCAGCGCATTCTTCTTCTCCCTGCTGTTCTTGTCTTGCTCACAAAAAGAGCAGAACATTTCATCAACAGCATCTTCAGAAAAGAATAGCATTTGCACTGCATCGGAACTTGGACTATCTGAGGCTGATTTTTCAGAACTCACTCCTAAGCAAAGAGAACAAAGAGCAGCAAACATAAAGTTGTCTGAATTTGTATCTTTAAAAGATAGTGTTTATAGTTTAACTATATCACAAAAAGAAGCGGAAGCGATGGGCATCAGCGAAGAAATGTACAAAAATGCATTAAACGAGATGAAAGTTGCCAATGAAGCCATTGCAAAATGCAACAAAGAAGGGAAACCTATTACTCTGACAGATGTAAAACCATCTATACAAGAGAGTAAAAAAAAACAACATTGTTTCTAGACTCACTTCTAGTAGAGCATTAGGGGATCAATATGGACATATAGAGACATATGGGAATACAGAAGGATATGACGCTTTTATGCCTAGAGAGGAGAATAGTAATGTTTTGTTTTATTGTCAGTCAAATGCAGCAATAACTCCTGTATATACATGCAAGACTTATATTTTCGGCAAGTGGAATTACGGAACCGCTGTAGGATGTTTAGGAGTTGAAACTAAAGTAAAAGTTCTACTTGCTGCTAGTGGTGCAGGTCTTACGGCAAAACTTTGTTTCGCTACAACTGACTCTAATGGAGGGCGATGTAATTGGCGTGCAGTATAAGTTATGTAAGAAGGCAAAATTAAAGTAATGGTTCCTTGCGGATTATTATATTCAATATGCCATAGAAAATGTACTATACGTTGACATAATAATATCCATTACGTCATCTTTTTCGAATTATCTTGGAGAGAGATTACTCTTTCTCCAAGATAATTTTCCGTAGCGCCGGATATGCCTTTCCTCCGTTAGGCGTTCCGGCGGATTTGCAATCCGCCGTCAAAAAATGTCCTAACCTCTTTATGCTCTGGGGATATGTTATCCCCAGCCCCAGGCAATAGTCAGCATATCGATGGGATGGGGGGATTTCTTATCTGTTACCTCTAAGATAATATCTTATTTCAATTTTTCTATCTGTTCCTGGGTAAGACCGGAATACTTCATGATCAGATTGATGTCAACGCTATCAGCAAGCATGTTCCTGGCAATATCCAGGGCTTTCTGGTTCATACCTTTCTCCATACCTTTTTTCATACCTTTTTCCATACCCTCTGCAAGACCTTCTTGCTTCGCCGTATCAATGGAGTTCTTGATATCCCGGTATGCCATCTTACTTGCTTCATACTCCCTCATTTCCTGAGGTGTGAACTTGGCAATCTCGGCTTCCTCAAAGAGACGGTCGAAAACCTTGTCGCACAACTCCTTCGGGCGTTGGGTAAGCTTATAGAGATTCTTCAGCGCATAAAGCCACTTCTCGTAGAGCGTTTCCAGTTCTTCCAGAGTCTTATTGAATTTCGCAATCTCTACATAGATAAACTCCAGCTTGTCGTAGAAAATCTTGTGGGTAGCGGTATCGCACAACTGTACATGATGGCGGATCTTCTCCTTGTCGAAGGCATCCTCATTCATGTTGAAGTTGAGCAGCGCAACAGTATAGACATGATTGAGCTTGAAATCCCAGTCATTCCCCTTGGGTGCCTGCTCGCGAATCGGGAAAGTGGAGTAGAAGAGGGAGCGGTCCTTGAAATAAGCCTGGTAGGCATTCTGCATTTCAACGATGAACTTCTCGCCGTTTTCTCCTTCGCAATACACGTCGAAGATGGCCTTGCGGTCGGTATAGACATCTCCCACATGCTCCGGATTCAGATACGACACATCCTTCACAACCTGTCTGCCATTAAACAAGCTGTTGAGGAAGCAAATGAGCAAATCCTTGTTCATTGCCGTTCCGAATATTCGCTTGAAGCCGAAGTCGGTCAGCAAGCTGATGTATCTTTCTTCTACCTGTTTCATACGCAATTCATTTAATTCAACATCTAGTTTCGCCGCAAAATTACGCTTTTTTCCTGAAACGACCAAATAAAAAGCGGGAAAACTGGCTGATAGACATTCATAACTCTTTCTATCACATAATGCAAATCCCCCAGCCCGCAGTTTGCAGGTTGGGGGATGATTCTTTCTGTTCCCATTCCTATACCTCCAGCAGCGGCTGGAGCTTGGTGGCATCGAAGCAGGGGCATGCCTTCTGCACGCCAGGCAGGTCACGATGACCCAGTATCACCTTGATGTCAGGAAAACGGTGGTGAAGGTTGATGATCAGCCAGAACATCGCATCCTTCTGGGCTGCCGTTCGGGTGTCGGCTATGCAGCCATTGACATCCAGTCCGCCCTCATAGCAGATGCCGATGGAGTTGGCGTTGGCTCCACGGGCATGCGCACCCATCCGCTCTACCGGACGGCACTCATGTACCTTGCCCTCGCGCGTAATATAATAATGATAGCCGATGTCAAACCAGCCGTTCACCTCCATATGGTCGTGGCGCAGCTGCTCTACTGTGTAAGGGTGATTGCAGCGGCTACCGCTGCAATGCACCACAATCATATCAATCTTTCTCATAGTCTATTAATTAAACCTGATAATCCATTGTTAAACCCAGGAGACGGTATGCCCTAAAAAGAGCAGGAAGAAACTCCCATAGCCCCCAAAAGGGCTGTTAATACCGTCACCACAAACTTGATGACCTCATTCCATGTCTGCTTGTTCTTAATACTCATATACCTAATCTGTTAATAATTAATATTTTATAAATTTACATTGTCGCCGTTGCCGGAATCCTCGCCGGTGTTGCCGGTATCCTCACCAGTGCTGCCGGTGCCCTGCGATGTGCCGCCTCCGGTGGTGCTTCCTGGCTTGCCGGTCTCGTCTGTGCCGTCGCCAGTCGCCTCGTCCTTCTTGTACTTCTTTGCCTCCTCGATGTTGAGCGTCTTGGCGCCCGCCTTCTCTGCCTTCATGGCTGCAATCTGCAGAGCTCTGGATGCCACCTGCTTGTAATCCAGGTCAGTGAACTTGTTCTTCACTCCCTCTCCAGGGATATACTGGATGTTTGCTCCGGTGATGTTGACGTCGCTGCGGAAGTCGGCAGGATTATCTACTCCTGTACTGGTAAGCTGGAGTCGGAACTTGCCCAGCTCGCCAAACTCCACCTGGTTGCCGCGCTGAAGCTCTGTTACGAGGTTATCTACTGCGCTCACCAATACTGCGGTGCAGTCTGCACGGGATACGGTGGTCTGCTTCTCGATCAATCCTGCAAACATCTTGAGCGAGATGGAATCGTTGATCTGTGTGCAAGCATAATACTTGCTGTCTGAGGTCTTGTCACCCGGCTTTGCCAAATGCTTGGCTAAACTAAAACTTACTGACATACTACTAAAATTTTAAAAGATGAATAACTCTTGTTGTGTATCGGACTCTTCCCGATTACATATGCAAAGATACGACATCCGGCAGAGGCGATTTGCACACTTTGGTCCAAGATGGTTCACTTTCGTCCTTTTTGGTTCACTTTGGTTCAAGATGGTACTCTTTCGCCTGCGTCATATATGATACTTGCCTGCGTCATATATGATGATCGCTTACGTCATATATGATGATTGCTTACGTCATATATGATACTTGCCAGCGTCATATATGATGCAAGCTCATGCCGTATATGGCGTAGGCTGATGCCATATTGGGTGTAGGCTGATGCCCAATATGCCTCTTGCAAGCACCCTATATGCCGATGTCTGAACCCATCTTTCCTGGTGTTGCTACACTCTCGGGGAGTGGGTGATTTTTATGCTATCATCTCGGCGAGAAACAGCTACCATCTCGGCGAATGGGGGTGGCTGAAGCTACACTCTTAGCGAGAGGTGGAATGCTAAGTGCTTGATAATTAGATGGATAGATTCGAGAAAGTGGCCCTTATACTATACCATATATAGTAATATATATACTTTATTATACTTTTTATACTATACGTAAACGCGTGTGAAAAATCATTTTTTTTAGAAATTTTGATGGAAAATGTATTTTTTTCTTTGTTTTTTTTGGTTATTTCGAAAAAAGGTGTTACTTTTGCAATCGGTTAGCTGAAATGGCATCAAAAGCTATGGCAAAAAGCTGTTGTGTCATAAGGCTGATACAAGTGAGGGTTTTACAAATACTCCGAGAGTTCAGGACTTACCTCTTTCCTGTTCTTGTGAGTTTGGCATTGGATCCTTACCTGGGCATTCTGTGTCCGATTGATTCGAAGAAAAGAATAGTCGGCACGGAATGGATGGTAAGCATATCAAAATGCCAAAAGTGTTGACTAATTAGAGGTAATATTTCCCTAATAGGGAAGGTGGTCAGCATTTATTTGTTATCTTCACCTATCCTTCTGTGTCGATTTCTTTTAAAAATATGAATTTGCCTACCTTAAAAAGGCAGACAGCTAACAAGGAAAAGAAATGACAAAACCTATGAACAATGTAATCTCCATGCTGGGAGTTCAAGGACTGTCGCGAAACAATTATTCCGTTGTGCAGCTCAAGGTAGTTTTGGCCATTGTAGGCCATGCTCAGAAAGTGATTAAGGACTACGTGGTAGATGGCCAAATGCCTAATAAGTCTATGCGTAAGCGTTTGACAGCCAAGCAGATGACTGATGGTTATGTTGTCGTCGTCATCCGCTTGTCGGATCTATGCGCCCATACCAGCCGCTATAGCCAGGTTAAGAATGCGATAGTGGATATGGCGAAGCGCAAGCCGATAGCCATCCCCTACAAGTGTGATGTGAACCAGGTGACCTATTACGCTGAATTTCCAAGACTTTTCTCTTGTGAATTCATCAGGATGGGAGGTCATCTGGCGGTGGAGTTCCGTTTCTCCAACGATCTGCTGGACTACTTCTACAGTTTCGACAAGGGGGTAGCCCATGTGCATCTGGATGTGGTGAATCACTGCTGTAGTGCGTCATCCATCAAGCTCTACATCATTACCCTCTGCTGGGCGTTGAAGGGATATACCAAGATAGATCCCAAGAAGTTTGTGGCGCTGATGCACGGCAGGGAGAATTATTACAAATACTTCAGCGATCTGATGTCGAAGAGCCTCCAGCCGGCACTCGATGACCAGAAGCGACTCTACGACTGTGGCATGGTGGATCAGTATCTCACGCTATCTACCTATTATTCCGAGGAGGATGCCCTGAGAGCCGAGCAGCGCTGCGTGGGGTGGCCTACCTACCTGGTTTTTACGGTCCACTGCCGTGAGGATGAAGTGCAGGACGATAAGATTCCGGAGGAATTGCGCTCTCAACGTATCCAGCTGAAAATCAAGCTGATGAATCGTTATGATGTAAGCGAGGCTACTGCGAAGGAGCTGAGCAGTCATCTCTTTCTGGGAATGTTGGGCGACTTTGTGGTGTGGTTTGAGCGCAAGGAAAAGTATGTTGCTGAGCGCATCCGTCTGCATCAGCCTATGAAGAAGGCGGCATATATCGTGAGTGTCCTCCGTGGTTTCTTCAAGGATAGAGGCAGTCTGCCTGTGAAATCTTCCGGGGCATCCTCTCCGGATCCTGTTCCCGTGGCCAAGCCTTTTCCTCCTGTGTCGTCTAACCTCAAAAATGACTAGCTTATGCAAGATGCCAATCACAATAACAATATGATGATGGGCAAGGCTGATCTCGCCTTGCAGTATTTCCCGATGGCGGGCGACAAGATTACGGCTCGCCGACACCTGATGTCATGGATCAAGCGCTGTCCACCCCTATGGGAGGGCATCCGCCAACTGGGCTATCATCAGCGGTGTCAATACTTTTCTCCCAAAATGGTGCAATTGATTTACCATTTTCTGGGAGAGCCTGGCTAAAGGCTGAATAGTGAAAATTATTTATCATTACAGCAGTTTACAGGCTATTTTAGCCAAAAATCTCCCTATAAGCCAGAAAAAACTGTGCTTATAGGGAGATTTCTATTGCGCCGGATATCCCATTTTCCGGGCGTTTGAGAAGATTGAGTTGAATATAGAACTATATTTACATTGTTATTCTTATGCTTCTTCTTCAGTTTCTTCATCCTTCAATGACTCCAGAATCTCTACGAAAGGACTGTGGAAGGTACTGAAGAGATGGAGAATCTCCTTGCGCTGCTCCTCATCCTCCTCCCAAAGGCTGATCTCCGTAGCGCCGGATATGTCCTTTCCTCCGTTAGGCGTCCCGGCGGATTTGCAATCCGCCGTCAAAAAATGACCTAACCTCTTTATGCTCTGGGGATTTGCAATCCCCAGCAACCAGGCTGTTGCCAGCATATCGATGGGATAGGGGATTACAAATCCCCTGGCATAATAGGTCGAACCTTTTTTACGACGGATTGCAAATCCGTC
>NZ_QSQJ01000072.1:0-5395 GCF_003436715.1 Prevotella sp. TF12-30
CTTGATGTCGATGAAAGAGATACCTGTCCAACAACCAAAGATAAAAAGGTCTCTCGCAAATGCCATGTTCGGGTCTTCCAACTTTATCTGTGTCATGGCGGTAAGCTCGTCCAATGTCAAGAACTCACGTTCCTTGTGGTCTGGGTCAACGTGGTACATGGCAAATGGATTTCTCGGTATCTTGCCGTTGTAGTGAGCTGCCGTTACGATATGCTTCAGTGGTATGGAGTAAATCCAAATGGAGGACTGCGCAAGTCCAATGACATTCTTCAGATACAGGCAATAGTCACGGATGAACTCCTCTGTAAGCTCGTTCATGGACATATCGCTGCGCTTGTACTGATACTTGATGAAATCGGCAACATACTTTCTTACCGTCAGATACTTGCGGTAGGTGTTCTTGGCTCTATCCTTGCCCACACGCTTGGCAAAAGCTGCGTTCTCCTTGTCAAAGGCTCTGAGCAATGTCTCGTATTCCGTGCCTATGCCTTGGTAGGCGTTTCTCACCATTTCAGCGGTAACGAACGCCTCACGGTCGGAAAGTCGTTGGTAATGCTTGGTGATTTGAGCCTTGATGTTGTCAAGCGCAAAGTTCACCTCCTTGGCTTCCTTACTCTTGCCTGTGGCTCTGTTGCCCTTGGCATCCCAGATAGCCTTGGTCACGCTCTGCTTGCAACTGAACTGTGCGATAGTTCCGTTGATTGTCACTCGTCCCATGATAGGGACAATTCCGTTTCTCTCCTTGCTTCCATTTACATAGAAGACTGTCTTGAAAGTGCATCTCATAATCCTTACTTTTTTGTTCGGTGCAAAATTAAACTATGAGAGTTGCATGGCAAAACCAAAACTTACGCAGAATGGGGAAATATGAACCGCCACCGTTAAAAATGCTTATTAGGGCGTTTCTGCGAGGTAATGATTTGAAAGCGTTTCTATTTCTCCAATCTGCGTTTTTCGCTTTTCCTCGTATATGCCACTTAAAGCCAACGACTGCCACAACCACTTGAAACTCAAAATAAAAGCATCATTCTGCTATTTCTTGCTTTTTTAGGCGTTATTTTTATATAAAATTCTGATTGATAAACAGAATCTTCTCTTCTATTTATGAGTTCTTTGAACTACTCAAAATGAATCCAGTCGATATCGAAGAAGGCTGCATCGTTTTTCTTGGCAGTGCGGGTGTTGAAGAAACCGAGTTTCGCACCAATCCACTTGCCTTCGCGTACAGTAAACGGATTGCCTATCTTGATAAACTTCTTGCCATCCAGGCTGTAGCTCCATTCTGCGATAGCCTGTATCTGGTTGGCGATGCCCTCGCTATGAACCTTTACGCGGAGCCATACATCCTGAGTGGCGATGCGGGAAGATGGAATATCATCTACGGCATATTTCACAGTGTAAGGCTGTGGTTGCTTGCTAGTCTTGATGGCTACTTGCTTCACCACTTTCTCTGCCTTTCCCTTTTCTGCCTTCTCACAGGTTACATATTGCAAAACAACGCCTTCGTCCTTGGTATCAACAAATTTGAGTGCAGCATAGTCCATTCCCTGCATAATCATGCCTGCGCTTTCACCGAGAATCTTATCATTCTCCTTATAGGCTTCTGTGCGGTTAGGGATAAACTTCACTTTTGCTGTGGCTGTGAAGTTCTCTGTAGGGAGCTTCTGAAGCAGGAGGTTAGGGAGATCATATAGATTCTTCACATCCTCTGCCTGCTGTACGCCATAGAGACGCAGCTTCGATTTCCTGGCATCGCAGAAGTACCAGTACTGACTGTAAGGGCCATTCCACTGCCATTGCAGTCCGAGATCTACGCTGTTGAAATCATCTGACTCCTTAGGCTGGAAATTGCCGCTTGATGGCAAGTTTGGCTTCTTCCATTGCTGAACTGGATCTCCGCATCCGTCACCGTCCTTGTCGTCTCCGATAACGAGCCAGTCGTTTACCCATCTGGCTGGTTGCAGATGAACCACACGACCATAGGCGTGCTTATCCTGGAAGTGGAGGAACCAGTCTTCTCCGTTCTGTGTATCTACCCAGGCTCCCTGGTGAGGACCGTTTACTTTCTTGTTCTTTCCTTGAGCCATCCCCACATACTCCTCGTATGGACCGTATGGATTCTTGGAACGCAATTCTACTTGCCAACCGTATTTCACTCCGCCCGCAGGACTCATGATGTAATAATAGCCGTTGCGCTTGTAGAACTTGGTGCCTTCGATGGTAGGCTGGTCTTCGTGCCCATCATATACGATGCGTGAAGGACCGATCACCTTGGTTCCATCTGGTGACATAGGAGCTACGAAGAGCACCGATTTGATGCCGGCTCTTGAACCTGCGCAGCCATGCGAAAGATAAGCCTTGCCATCCTCGTCCCAAAGAGGGCAGCAGTCGATAAGACCTTTTCCCTTCATCACCCAGGTGATAGGTTCCCATGGACCACGAGGATCTTGTGTCTTGGTCATGAAGAGCCCCTGGTCTGGATCGCCGCAATAGATGTAGAACCATCCGTCGTGATAGCGGATAGATGGAGCCCATACGTAGTTGCCATGCTGAACCTTTTTGCGCCAATCCAGATCTGTGCCTTTATACTCCGGCAAGACTGGATAATCATCGAGTAGGGCAGCACCGATAATCTCCCAGTTTACCAGGTCTGTACTGTGCAGAATCTGCAAGCCAGGGAAACACTGGAAGGATGATGAGGTCATATAGTAGTCATTGCCCACACGGCAGACATCCGGGTCGGAGTAGTCGGCGTCAATTACTGGATTACGGTACATTCCGTTCTTCAGGTTAGGATTCCATGTCTTGGATGGAGCCTGTGCTTTTACGCTTAGAGAAGAAAGAGGAGTGCTCAGTGCCATTGTTGCAAGAACACATACAAATGATGATTTGATATTCATTGTTATTACTGATAAATAGTTGGTTACTTATTTTGCTACGTATTTTTTGTTGTTGTAAACGTAAATACCTTTATTGAGTCCTTTGATATCTTCTGTTTGCGAATTGTTTCTTACAACTCGTCCGCCCAGGTCGTAAACATAATGGTCTGCTTCCTTTCTGGCTGTAGTGATATTCCTGATGCTCGTTGCTACGGCATTGCATTGGTCATCCCATGACGAATCAAAATCCTTGAGCCATAGAGACCCGCTGCTGACCGTGATTTTGGAATTATTCTTGAATATCAGATTATCCACAAAGCGGATATCTATTCCTTTCTTTGCTGAAATCTGCACATTGTCGAGTGTGATGTTTCTGATATGGCTTTCCGGACGGCCTATCAGGAAAATAGCATTTCCCGCACATACATCTGTGGTCTTTACATTCTGGAGCAAGATGCCGTTGTAGGTTGGGGTCGTGCTATCTACTGCTCTTGCATTCTCCTTATCTACCAGTGGGTCGCTATTATACTTCTTGTCGTAGAAGCAATCCATGGAGAATGGGTTCTTCACTTTGGTCATGGTGAAGTTGGTGAACCTGAAGTCTTCCTCGCCACCACCACGGAGGGTACCATCCGAATTAATTCCTGTCTTGAGGCGGATACCGGCGGTAGTACCATTCATCGTGATATTGTCGAACCATACATGTTTGATGTTATGGGTATAGCTGCCGATGGATGCACCATGCCCAGTTCCGAAATAGCAATCCCATACATGAATGTACTGTGCATCATTGTCGCAAACCACGTTATCATCTCCATTACTGATATTGCAGTTGTAGATGTTGACGTATGGTCCCCAGATGGCAACACCATCCGTATTATGAGAAGCTTTGCCTTTTCCTATTTCTGAGGCAGGCTCACTGATTGTAACGTCGTGGATGGTGGCATGGCTTGCCTTTCCACCATTACTGATGGTGATGTTGACACCTGGAGTGTTCTGGATCTTGAAGTTGCGAAGCAAGAAGCGCTTGCCCTGTTCGAAGCGGATCATTGCTCCTGGGTTGAAGGTCTCTTTATTCTCCTTTGCAAGCCACCAGCGGGCACCCTGTCCGTCGATGACAGATGTTTCTCCTTCACCTTCTATGATAATATCCGTGATGCCTTTTCCTCTGTTTTTGCAGCCAATGAAAACAATCTTGCTGTTTGGAGCCTTGCCGTATTCCACTAGTTTTAATGTAGCATTAGCACTTAGGTGGAGGATGGTTTTCGACTTGATGCTCAGCACTTCTGTCTGGCTTGTCATCTGGTCTTTGCTGCCAAACATCCATGTACCGGCTGGTATTACGACCATACCGCCATTAGCAGGGACTGCATCAAGAGCTTTCTGGATAGCTTTTGTGTTGTCTTCTGCGGATGTAGAGGCTCCGTAATCCTTGATGTTGAACGTATTTGCCGATGTGATTTCCGGCAGCTGTGGCAATTCCACGTCAGTCCAACCTTCAGGTGTGTTCTGTGCTTTTTGCTCAGCAGCCATACCTGTAAATGTCTGTGCCTTGCTCAGGTAAGGTACAAACATAAGTACTATGAGTACAATGTTTCTGATCATTCTTTTATTCATAAATTTTTAGGCTTATATTTCTGAATCGCAAAGTTACAATATTTTTGCCGATTACTGATGCTATCATAATATAAATAATACGAAAACGATTACGCTTTTAAAAATCATTCTCCTTTCACAGTCATTAGATTGTGCTTATAATCAGTTGGTTAAGTGTGAAAGGAAAATTCTGCACCCCAATAGTACTATGGCAATCAGGGGAAACGACAAAAGAACCAACTGCACTTACCACCGCACCATTTACCTTGAGCTGAAACAACAATAATAATCAGCAGAAAGGACTATTAATATAAGGAGAAGGCAACTTAGTCTAAAGGAGAAAGCAACTATCACAAAAGGAATAGAAAAGGCTTCTTTCTATCGGATGACCCGGGTCATCCATATAGATGACGGGAGTGAGCCATATAGATGACCCGAGTCATCCATATAGACGAGCTTAGGCATCCATCCGATAAATCGTCTCTTTTCGCCTTCCACTATCTATCCCTCATCCTTCTGGCTACTATGCTTCATCCCAACATTCATAATAAAAACACCCACTATTCACTATCAAGACGCTCACTATTCATTATCCACATCGCCATATTTAAGCTTAGTCATCAATTACTATCTCAAAATAAAGTGATTTTTCCTTTCACACTTAACTCTCTTATGTTCAGCACAATCTACATTCCGTGAAAGGAGATTTATTATCCACCTTAAATATTTTCTGCAAATTTATCCCCCTAAAAATTGGTGGATTCAAAAAAGTAGTACCTTTGAACCCGCTTAAGAAAAACAAGTCTGATAGCATGGTGTCATAGTTGTCAAGTTCTTCCTGTTTAGACTTGCTAACTTCGAGAGTAGCTGCTTGCGCATAAAAAAGAGGGTGTGTCATAAGTCTATGGCGCACCCTCTTT
>NZ_QSQJ01000073.1:0-282 GCF_003436715.1 Prevotella sp. TF12-30
TCATGGGTATCATTCATTACATCAACGATCAGGTTAACCATACCCATGGCTCCTTTTTGATAGCCCGGCTGGTTTACAAAGTTCTTGGCTTCCTCATCATCAGGAGCAGGCTGGCTGCTGCTTGATTGTTGGTCTTCTTCATTCATATTATTATGGTTTTTAAGTATATGCAAAAGCCCCGCCTAGCGAGAGCGTTTTACTCTGCTAGGCGGGGCTTGCGTTCTTTATTGTTATGTTGTTACTCTTTCGGGAAAGACTATTTATATTATCATTCTACTATTT
>NZ_QSQJ01000073.1:292-5238 GCF_003436715.1 Prevotella sp. TF12-30
TCGGGAAAGACTATTTATATTATCATTCTACTATTTTAACTTCAGCTGCTCAGCCGACAGCCCTGTTATTTCCATCACAGTAGCTACATCCATACCTTTTGCCAGCATCTTTTTGGCAATTTCGAAGCTTCGCTGATTCATGCCCTTTTCCATTCCTTCAGCCAGTCCTTCTTCTTTTCCTTCTCTCTTAGCGGTATCAATCGAATTCTTGATATCACGATACGCCATCTTGCTGGCTTCATACTCCCGCTGCTCCTGCGGAGTGAATCTTGCAATCTCGGCTTCTTCGAAGAGGCGGTCGAAGACCTTGTCGCATAACGCCTTAGGGCGCTGGGTAAGCTTGTAGAGATTCTTCAGGGCATAGAGCCACTTGTCGTAGAGCGTATCCAACTCGTCAAGCGACTTATTGAACTTGGCGATTTCCACGTAGATAAACTCCAGCTTATCGTAGAAAATCTTGTGCGTAGCAGTATCGCATAGCTGTACATGATGGCGGATTTCCTCCTTATTGAAGGCATCCTCGTTCATATTGAAGTTAAGCAAAGCAATTGTGTAAACATGGTTGAGCTTGAAGTCCCATTCACTACCCTTAGGAGCCTGCTCACGGATAGGGAAAGTGGAATAGAACAGGGCACGATCCTTGAAGTAAGTCTGGTATGCATTCTGCATTTCCACGATAAACTTCTCGCCGTTTGCTCCTTCGCAATATACGTCGAAGATGGCCTTGCGGTCGGTGTAGATATCGCCCACGTTCTCCGGATTCAGATACTTCACGTCCATAACAACTTGTCTGCCATTAAACAAGCTGTTAAGGAAACAGATCAACAAATCCTTGTTAGGAGCTGATCCGAAAATTCGCTTGAAACCGAAATCGGTCAACAAACTGATATATCTTTCTTCTACCTGCTTCATAATCCCTAAGTTATTAATGTTTCTTTTGATGAAGCAAAGATATAACAAAAATCTTAAATCTCCAAATATTTTTAAGCAAAATATCAAAAACAGGATTTCTTCTTTCTTGTTTTAAATGAATACCAGCCACTCTCCGTATTTTCTTCCACCAACACGTTTCAGCAAGCCTTTCTTCTGCAATTTTGCTATAATGAATTTTACTCCATCCTCCGTAATATTACCTAGTGCATTTGCAGCATCTACTCTGGTTGCCTTAGGATTGTCTTTAAAGTACTCCAATACTTTCTTTTGGGTAGTATCCAAATTCTTTTGGGTAGCGATTTCTTTCTTTTGGGTAGTATCGATATCCTCAAATTGCCCCTTTTGGGTAGCAGTTTCTCTCTTTTGGGTAGCAACTTCTCTCTTTTGGGTAGCAGCTTCTCTCTTTTGGATAATTCTCTTAATAATCACCTTAAACTCTTTAGCACTGGCATCATTTTCTAGCTGTATCTCCGGATATTCGGCAAGAATACGCACAATACCAGAACCAATACCTTTATAATATAAGGCATTGGTGGCAAAGGTGGCCATATATGGATTACGTTGATATGTTTTACCATTGCGTATATCCTCTTCTGTTAGTCCACCAGCCAAAGCTCCAGGACTGATAACCTCCACTCTGTTGTCAAAGACGAAAAGGCGGATGGGAGCAGGACGAAGCAAATCACGATGCACCAGTGCATTTTGAATAACTTCTTCCAGAACTTCTTCCGCTATCTCCAGCTTGCCCAACGTATTGAATGAAGCACCCTCTTCCTGTACATTGTGCAGATTAGCTTTAAGAAAAGCCATACTCTTATTATAAAGCTGTGGCATATTGCCCAATATTTCCTTAGAGTCACGGTATTGTGTGCCTGCGAGGTCATTTCCGAAGAATGATACGGCTTTTACCATGCAAGTTGGACAATTGTACTCTGGGTGTTTACCGAAAAACAGATAGCCGGCAAGTGTCGGTACGCCATGATGGTTAAGAATATGTATATTCTTTAACACCTGCTCTGCCTTACCTCCAAATCCGTCTAATGTCGTGGCATAAACCTTCTGAAGGTATTCGTCAATGGCGTAGCGGTCAAGATCATCAAATGTCGTACCGTTCACACCTGCAGCATCTGGCTGATAGCTGCCTGAATCTTGAAACAGGGCAAGAATCTCCGAGTTTTCTGTAATGCGGCGTTTATCGGCTCCTTGTTTCACCCATATTTCCCCATTGAGATTCTTGTAAGGTTTGTTTTTGCCTTCCTCGACAGAACATATCAGGAAATGCTTTTCTTCCACGCGCACAACCTCCGTTTCAATGTAGATGGTTGGTCGCACTTGTTCATTGGCCGCATTGCCAAGTTCACGACTGATTACCTGAATCTCGTCGTATGACAGACCTACAAGCTTGCCACATTTGTCTTCCACACCAAAGAGGATTACTCCACCTTTGGTATTGGCAAAGGCTATCATCTCCTTTGCTATTTCCTTCTGCGAAGTAAACGATTCCTTAAACTGTACTTTCGTAGTCTCGCCACAAAGACACAGGTCTTTAAAAATATCTTCTGTCATAATGCAATTCTTTAATGCTTGTTCCACTTAGAAATGCCTGCTGGATATTTGTGAAATTGTCCTGCAGGTTATGTATCAGTACGTTTATCTCTGCCTGCACATATCTTCCTGATGGATGCAAAGATACAAAAAATATTCAATATATCATTCGTATTTAATGAAACATTCTAAAATCAGCAAGCAGTTTAATGGATTTTTTGTAATACCTCTTCTATTTATCGAAAAAATAACAATCCAATCTTATTATCAGAGAACAAGCGAACTCTTCTTTTGCGTCATCAGCCCCTCGTAATATCTATCAAGCTTATCATAACTTACAAATTTCACCCTATCCGAGATAGGCTTGAAATAATCATGGCTCAACCTGGCTATAAATTCATCATGGCGCCTGGCATCAGCCACGATATACATACGGGCATTAAAACTCTGAAGGTCAGAAAACTTACAGAGAGAATTCTGAATATCCGTAGAATGCTCTACCTCAAAAAAGCTATTGGGCATCATTACCTCGCTGCCCAAAGAATTAGGCTGAAACCACATAACGTCTATCGTGCTACTCCTATTCACGAATTCCTGATAGGAGAATGGCGGAACCCTATCCAATGTGGAGATTTCCCCCAATTTCACATTGATGCATTCCCGATTCTTATCCTGCGCAGGAACGTAGGTGGCGAGTTTCTTCATATTACCGATATACAGCAGAAGTCCCTGATAATAAGAATGATTGAATTCCTGCACCTGCTCTGAATCTGAATTAGTTGCATCTTGTGCCACAATCCCCCTATCCGCCAAGAGACTTCTATATTCCTCCAAAGCCCACAATCCTGGACGAATGCGAAAGATTTCCTTGCGGTCTTGTACAATACGACGTATGGATGCAAATGGAGTCTTGGTATTCCATGTGCAATCCTCTATCTTGAACACCTCCTGATTCAGTTGGCCGAATGTAGCACATCCACCCAACCTCTTCAAGGTCTCTATTACAGCTTCGTATTGTTTCATATCTCGCTAAATTTTATTTCTTTCAATACAAAAAATTAAAATCACCTTGCAAATTTACATCAATATTCAGAAAGAACAAAATAATATATGAAAAACTTTCGATTCTTATTCATTTTAATCTATCTACCATTTCATCCAACCTAATTGATCTTTTTTGATCACGAAAGTTAAAGAATGATCTAATCGTTTATTTATCAGATATTTGCATTACCTTTGCACCCGAAATGATAAACAAAAAGGCGATATATCATAGGACTGATGATTTCACCCTCCTCCAAGGAGACTGTATCAGGCTGATGGGCGAATTTGATTTCAAGTTCGACATGATCTTCGCCGATCCTCCTTACTTCCTATCCAATGGAGGTATCAGCGTGCAGAGCGGAAAGGTGGTGTGCGTGGACAAAGGAGAATGGGATAAGGGCGGTTCACCGGAACACATCGACCAGTTTAATGAAGCGTGGATTTCGGCTTGCCGGGAACATCTGAAGGAGGATGGTACCATTTGGGTATCGGGAACCTATCACAATATCTTCTCCGTGGCAAACAAGCTGACGCAACTGGGATTCAAAATCCTGAATGTCATTACGTGGGCTAAGACAAATCCGCCGCCCAATATCTCGTGCCGATACTTTACTTACTCCACCGAGTTCGTTATCTGGGCAAGAAAGGAGAAGAAGGTGCCGCATTATTACAACTACCAGTTGATGAAAAAACTGAATGATGACAAGCAGATGACGGATGTATGGCGCCTGCCTGCCATCGCAAGATGGGAGAAATCGCAGGGCAAGCATCCTACCCAGAAGCCGCTCGCCCTCCTTGCTCGCATCATTCTGGCTTCTACCAAACCGGGGGCTTGGATTCTCGACCCATTCGCCGGCAGCAGTACCACCGGCATCGCTGCCAATCTGCTGGGCCGCCGCTTCCTGGGCATAGACCAGGAAAAGCAGTATCTGGAACTGAGCAGGGCAAGAAGAGAGGAACTGGAATCGCAGACGATTCTCCACGATTACCGGCATCGCATCAAGGATATCGAGGTGATGGAGAAAATGGATCTGCAGGAAGGTATGCTTCCCGGCTTCATTCTCGGGGAAGAAATGCCGGGTTACGACTTGCCATTCTGAGGGAGCGCATTTTCTTGACACAAGCATGTGCTTCCTCAAAAGTGGAGACAAGGAGGAAGAATGGGGCCTATACCCAAAAAAGTGACTCAATTACTCAGTTACTCAATTACTCAGTTTCTTTCTAGACCCCTACACCTGGAACTTGGTTACAAATTGAAAGTATATTTTTTATATTATATATTTTTATATATATATAAATATATAATATACTATCTATACAGGAAGAAACATACGGGCAGAATAAAACTGAGTAATTGAGTAACTGAGTAATTGAGTACGATTTTAGAGGGGTACGGATAGAAGATTCATAATGGCTTAAAGGAT
>NZ_QSQJ01000074.1:0-4722 GCF_003436715.1 Prevotella sp. TF12-30
CAGATGAGACAAGAGAATGATGTTTCCTCGAAGGCATTGCAAGACAAACTTGAAGTGATGAACAATTCACCTCAGAAGAAACTTGTCACCCATCGCTTCGAGCCTACATCAAAGTATGTTCTTCTTTTCATTGGCGGCTTGGCTCTATCTCTCGTTCTCTCCATTTGGGGCAACCTCACCCAATGGCGAGAGCACCAAGATTGGGAGGAGGCAGACTTGAAGTATAGAGCTTTGAAGATGGTTCTGTCTGCTGATGACCCAAACATCTTATATATAGAGAAGCACTTCTCTGTAAACAGAGACGAAAATGTCATAGACTATGTCAAAAATCGTGTTGCAGCTTACGAAGATTCTGTTCTCAAATACAATGAAATGGTACGGATGGCTGCATACAAAGACAGTGTAGCTAATGAACTTCGCAGAGAGTCTAATAGCATAAAACGTACTATTAAAAATTACCAATAATTTTTATCCAATACCCCAATGAGATGGAATTTACATTCAAATCCATTTCATTGGGACATATAATTAAAACTGTTTATTTGTTTCTAATAACATATTCAAATTCATCAAAATTCTCATATCCTAATTCTATTAAGACTTGGCGACTGTGTTTCCTGTCATCTTCGGTGTTGAACTTGGGGATTATGGGGAGACGAAGGATGATCTTGTCTTTATGTTTGGCATGAGTGTTGAGCCAGACAAGGTTGTCGATAACTTGCCGGTTGGGCTTACCTGTGTAGGCTTGATAGATGGCAGGATTCATGTCCTTGATGTCGATGATAAAGGAGTCTATGTATGGGGTGACTTTCTCCAAGTGATGGCGAGGTACGTTTAGACTCGTCTCCATCGTAAAGTGCCATCCCTCTGGGCATAGTTCACAAAACTCCTTTATGAATGAACTCCACAGAAGCGGTTCACCTCCACCAAAACAGATGCCGCCTCCTGTAGCTAAGAAGTAGAGGTTGTCCATCTCCACGTTCGCCATCAGCAGTTCTGTATCCACCTCCTGCCATACGCCGTCAGCATCAAGGCATTGGGGATTGAGACAGTATTTGCAACGAAGCGGACAACCGTGGAATGCCACAAGCGTGGTGACGCCCTCGCCGTCTATCGTGAGGCGGTGGCGGTCGATGCAAATGAGTGGGGCGGTCTTCATGTTATTCTACTTTAAATGTGAAAGGAACGGTGGCATGTGATTTCACCACCTTTCCGTTTTTCTTGGCAGGAGTCCATTTCGGCATGCTTTTCAGCACTCGGATGGCTTCCTCGTCGAGGATAGGGACAAGACTTTTCTCCACCTTGATGTTGCTCAAACTTCCGTCCTTGTTGACGGTGAAACCAAGGATGACTCTGCCTATTGGCGCGCCTTCTCGACATTCTTTTGGATATTGAAGGTTGGTCTTGATGTATTGCGTCAATGCAGTCGAACCGCCTGGGTATGAAGCCTCTTCGAAAGTATCTTCTCTTTTGATGACGGGAGCCGTTCCTCTAATTCTGACTTCGGGAACGATTCCAGCCACGACTTCCCCTAAGGCACTTTCGTTGAATATTAGAGTGATGATATTGAGCTTGTCTCGGCTCATTTCAGATAGTTTGATGCTTCGGTCTATGAAGCCGATGTATTGCACGGTTATCGTGTCGCCTTGCTCCACTTCGAGAGTGAAGTTTCCATTGACATCAGTTATTGCATACTTTCCCGAAAGTTTAGCGATGACGGAGGCTCCAATAAGCGGCTCATTGTCCTCGTCGCTAATGATATGCCCTTGAACGAAGAGCATTCCTTTCTTGCTGAGAGAATCTTTCGCTTGGAGTAGGGCGATGTCGTTGGTGGTGTATTTTTGGAACTGGATAGGGATAACCTTTTCAGACTTAGGCGGTGTCGATTTGTAATATCCCTTCTGCGTGGCGCACGATGTGGCGGATGCGGTGAGGGCGGTGATGCCCAAAGCCACTCCTGCGACCTTGATGGCTTTCCCTGCCATCTGTCGGAGGTGCAGTTCGTGTTCTAAGTCCCTCACGTCTTGCTCGCATTTCGGGCAAGTGCCCTTGCATTCGCCCTTAAAGTGGCATTCTTCGGGTGAATAACTGATTCCGTTGGCATCCGCGATCTGCTTGCGGATGGCCTTGAGCGTGTTGCAAATGTTGCGTCCTCTTGTTGCCATGATTTTTCCTTTTTTATAGTTACTGCACGTGGATGTAGACAGGAAGCGTGTATTTTGATTTCACCGCCTTGCCGTTTTGCTTGGCAGGAATCCACTTTGGCATACTTTTCACCACCCGGACGGCTTCTTTGTCAAGGTCAGAATAGACGCTTTTCTTCACTTTGATGTCATTTAGATTTCCATCTTCATTGACAATGAAACTAACGACAATTTTTCCTTGTATGCTGCAATCGCCCTGTATGTTTGGATAGCGAAAATTGTCTGCAATATATTTCATACACGCCGCTATGCCACCAGGAAATGACGCTTCCTCATCAACATTATCAAATATTTTGCTGTTATTGGTTGAGTCTGTGGCGATGGCGGATTGGACAACGGCGGTCTTGGCTCGCTTGTTCTTCTTAGATGGCTTGCTGTCCTCTTTCAGCGGCATGAATTTCTTGACGGTCACGTTTTTGATAGGCTTTGTGCGGTCGATTTCCCCGTTGTACATTGTTGGGTCTATTGAGTCTTCATGCAAGGTTGTCGACAATCTTGTAAGTGTATCTTTGTCGTTTCCTTGTGGTTTCCCATCAGAACAAGCCGCCATGGCGACAAGTCCTGCTGCAATACCTGCAACCTTGATAGCCTTTCCTGCGGTCTGTCTACGTCGCAACTCATGCTCCAAATCTCTCACATCTTGCTCACATTTCGGACAAGTTCCCTTGCATTCACCATTGAAATGACATTCTTCGGGTGAATAGTCAATCCCATTTGCATCCGCTATCTGCTTGCGGATAGCTTTGAGAGTGTTACAAATATAACGTCCTCTTGCCATAGTTTATTTTTTTTTTATGCTTATGTCCTTTTTTGATAACAACAATTTCACCCATGAGTCCTCCACTTTCTGTCAAAGTGATGACATTGAGTTTTTCGAAATTCATTTCAGAGAGTTTGATGATTCTGTCTTGCATACCAATGAACTTTATGGTGATTGTATCTTTTGGCTCCACTTCAATTGTGAAGTTTCCATCAATATCTGCTGCCGTTTTCTTTCCAGAAAGTTTAGCTGTGATGGAAACTTTAACATAAAGCCCTAAAGCACCCGAAAGCGAATAAGAGAATGAGTTTTGAAGCGACCCTTTTAATATGAAGAAAACTTAAAAAAGCTGAGCAGCTGCCCAAACTAACTCCACCTTTGTTACTTGCGGATAAGCTTCCTTATATTTATCTGTCAAATCCCAGAAGAAATGCGAGCCTTCTTTTCGTTTCAAATAGAAATTCTCCAAAGTTCCGCCTTTACCATCTCCAACCTCGAAATAAAGTATACTGTGATCTTCATTATACGTAGTAGTATAATACCCATCCACCAACACCTTTCCACCAGCAAGGAACTGGATTCGGGATACTGTAAATACATCACCACGGCTCTTGAATTTAACAGCTTCATAAGGCTTACTTGCTATCGCATCCGATGCTATCACCAAAGAATCTTCCTTGGAAACACCCTCCACCTTACAATATTTTTGATAACCACTAAATACTTGTGTAGTCTTCCATAACGTCTCAACATCCTTGACTTCCACGGCAAGTTTTGCCTCATTACCATCTTCATCAGTCACTGTAACAATAGCCTTTCCCACAGCGATAGCAGACAAGCTAATACGCTCATCCTTACCATACTGCCCCGTCTCATGGATGCAAGTTACAGTGACTACTTTCTCATCAGAAGACTGTGCCGAAATCTTGCCCTTGGCTCCTTGCACATTCACGCGGGCACCCTGGGTGGTATATATGACAAGGCTATTGCCCTTGATACCCACTTGTTTGCCTGTGTTAATATCACCAATGATTTCATCCTGTGTGAGTTGAATACCATCATCATCGCTACACCCTACCATCAAGAGAGCGACGAAAGCCATTGCCAAAAAGTAAATCTTTGCTTTCATAAACTGTTGTTTTTATGAGTTATACATGATAGGCGCTTTGCCCATCCTCTATTTATAAAACATTATTCTCCCCCCATTATTGCATTCTTCTTCCTATTATCTTTCTTTATTTAACACACTTTTACGCAAAAATATAAGAAACGCCTGTTTTGTTTCTATACTATCGGCAGACTTATTCCGTTGATCTTCTGATAAATATCTAAGGCATAGATATCCGTCATGCCGCTGATGTAATCCAATACTGCCATGATTCGCTCTTCCAGACTTTCCAACCAAATATCGTACTGGCTGCTTACCCGGCGCAGAAGCTGCTTGGAGTAGAAACGGGACGGGTTGACGGCGGCATCGATGAATACCTCCATCAGCGTAGCCATGATCTTGTAACCCGAAAGCTCGATGTCGAGAACGGGCTTGCTGGCATAAATCTTCTTTCTCGAAACCTGGGTGCAGGTGATGTAGGCATTGCGCTCGTGCTCCGAGATGTGGTCGATGAGGGCTCCCTCGAAGGTGCCGGCAAGAATCTCTTCCTCGTGGTCGAGGAATGCCTTTACGCATTCGTTCTCCAGTTTGCCTATTACGCAGGCTCTCTCTTCTATCACCAGCCCTCTGTTCTGGAGCAAGGCAACCTG
>NZ_QSQJ01000075.1:0-4645 GCF_003436715.1 Prevotella sp. TF12-30
GCGCAGCTCACCGACGGCACCAACTGGTATTACGAGAAGGATGTAACCGACCAGGTGCACGATGCGAATCAGAAAGACGATACCCACATCAAGATAGAGTTGGAACAGCTTCCCTTGCCGAAGCCAGCCCCAGGCACCGATGGTGGTCTTCAGCCGAGCGTAAGCAAATGGAATGAGATATACATAGATATCAAAATGTAGAATAGATATTGTCTATTATCAATAAGGATATAGATTATCATCAATAAGGATATTATCTATCATTAATAAGATATAAAAACATAGTATTAATTTTTTAAAAGTATCAATTATGAAAAAAGCGTTTTACATGATGGCAGCTGCTGCCATCGCCCTCTCTTCTTGCTCTTCAGAGGAGACCACAGATGTTGCGAAGAGCTCATCTATCACCTTCCGTACTTCCGTTGGCTTGAATAGCCGTGCCCTGGAGTTAACAGGTAAGGATGGAGTAACTAACATGACTAAGATGACTGTTAGTGCATTTGATGGAGATAATGCATATTTTGCAAATAAGGTATTTGAGAAAGGTGATAATAACTTTTTTGAAGCTAAGAATTTCAATCCAACTTGGCCAAAGAATGGAAGTCTCACCTTTGTTGCTTACTCTCATCTTGGAGATACTTGGGGTTACAATGTTCCTACTTTAACAAAAACAGGTGCTAGTATTACTGGTTTTAAACCAAAATTGGATATCAAGGATCAGCACGATGTTGTTTTTGCATATGGTACAGGTTCTCAGACAGCTAATGATGCGAATGGTGTAGAGTTGAATTTTGAGCACATTCTTTCTCAGATTAAGATTGTAGTTAAGAATTCAGATGCTGATCTTCATTATTCTATTAAGGGTATTCGTATTGCTTCTGTTAGTGGTTCTGCAGACTATGCATTCGCACATGACGCAGGTAAGAACACAAATAGTCATACTTGGACTAATTCTGGTACTGCAAATGCTGTATATGAAACTGTGTTTGAGAATCCGATAACTCTTCAGAATTCAGATCCTGTCGATTTGACAGATAAGTGTAATGCAGGTGGTGTTGCAGGTGGTGCAATGCTTATCCCTCAGACAGTAACATCTTGGGCTGGAACAACTGCTGATGTTGCTGATAAGTTTGATAGTTTTACAGGTAAGGCATACATCTCTTTGTTGATTAATGTAAAAAGAGGTAAAACAGCCATTTACCCTGCAAGCGGTAATGGTTACGGTTGGGCTGCCGTTGCTCTTCCTAAAAATACAAAATGGGATGCAGGCAATAAGTACATTTACACTCTTGACATGACAAATGGTTGTGGTAAGGTGGATCCTGTAAAGCCTAATCCTGAAGGTAGTACTGAAGTAAAGCCTGGAACAGATGATTCACAGAAGGGTGACAACATCTTCGGTAAGACAATCAAGTTCACTGTAAAGGTAGTGAAGGATTGGGTTGATGCATTTGCTGGTACAGAAGGTGGCAACATTAAGATGTAATCCCCTCACATTACATTCACAATAAAAAATCAAATTCAAGGAATTGGAGATTCCCTCTCACGTGATGTTGAGCTTCGGAATTCTCCAATTCCTTTAACTCCAAAAAATGGCGTAAGAAAAAGAATAAAAAGAAACCATTATGATGAAGAAAACTTATAAAAGCAGTTTGTTGGCACTCAGTGTACTCGCATCCTTTACGTCATGTTCAGAAAGCGAATCACTGCAGCAAGCCAATCTATCAAAAGATAAAATCACGTTTCATGCAACGCTCGACAACAGCTGGAAACCCATGTCTCCCGCTTCCTCTTCCCGTGCTGCCATTGCTGCTGCCACCGAGAAGGGTCCCATCGTCGTGCCAACTCCTTTCGGCAAACCCCTCTATCTCCATCCCGTAGTGCAGGATGGCATCCATATCTGGAGCAAGGAAGGAAAACCCATCACCCGTTCCGGCGCACCCCTGGAAGACGTAGAGCACGAAAGGGTAGCGCTGACGCGTGGAAGCATGAAGGATAATATTGGCGCCTATGGTAGCTTTGGCGTAACTGCGATTTATAAGAACGGAGAAAATAATTTATCATTATTCCAGGAAGAAAATGGTGATCCAAAAATAGCGGTAGCCACATCAAACACAGAAGATAAGGTGTGGGAAATCAAGGACAGCCGCTGGCCAGTGGGTTCAGAAGTGTCTTTTCATGCCTTCGCTCCATATAGTGCAGGCTCAACTTCTCCTCTGAGTTTCACGCCAGATGTAGATAATGAAAAGACTCAGATAACATATACTGCATCAACAACGGATATTGTGAATCAGCCCGATTTGATTCTTGCCACAGCCAAAGGCTCGCAATCAGATAACGCCTTGGATTTGAATTTCAATCATGCCCTTACTGCCGTAACCTTCGCTATCGATAAGGATTTGGCTGATGTTCTTGGTGCTGGAAAGAAATTGACAAGCATTACTCTGAGTGGTATTCCTAACGAGGGTACCTATGATCTTGCTGTAATGAAAGGAGAAGGAACTGCTGCACCAGATTGGCAATTTGCCCAGGATGGTGGAAGCAATAAAACAGGAATATATACATTCGATCTCAAGGATCAAGATATAGTAACAGGCAAGGATTTCGCATTGACATCAGATAACAATACGCTGATGATGATTCCGCAGACACTGCCAGAAAGTGCCAAGTTGAATTTCCAATTCGAACTGGATGGCGTACTCCAGTCCCTGATTATCGATATGAAGGACCAGGTATGGCTGCCAGGTAAATCTGTCATCTATAAGCTTTCGGCAAAGGCTATTAATACGCTGAGTAATCCGGAGGTTGTGTATCCTGATACATGGACTGCTGTTGGTTATCCTAAGCAGTTGTTTAATGACAATGAGGCTATCGGCCTCTATGCAGTAAGTAAGGATGGGTTAGTGGTAATCCCTAATATCAAGCTTGTGAAGCAGCAGGATGATCAGGGAAATTCTATTTGGAAGACAGAGAATAATCAGAGATTCCTGTTCACTACAAATTATAAGTATTTTGCCTACTATCCATATAGTAAGACAGAAAAAACCATTGATAAAGAAGCAACAACTGCTGCTGAGTTCTTTAAAGATATGATAGATAAATGGACACCTGTTAGTGCTCAGCAAGATGTTAATACTCTTGTGAGCCAGGACCTTCAGGTGGCTAGTGGCGTCGTAAAAGCAGATGCTTCTACATTAGAGTTCAAAATGGATCACCAGGTTAGTCTTGCGGTATTAACTTTGAGTGACAAGAAGATACCAGTTACTTGTTACTTTAAAGACAATTCGTATAAGTATTACTATGGTGATAAGACTATAACGCCAAAAATTTCTAAGACAGAGGGTGAACGGACATTGACCGCCTCAACTGATTTTATAGGCAATGTACCTTATTGCGTAACTAAGGGTACAAAATATCTTCAAATCATTCCGTTGCGTGTACAGACATCGTTTAAGGCAGGAAATCCTAATGACGATACTCGAACTCACTGGGGCTTTTTAAAGTCGCATAGTTTGACACCTACAGAAAGTACTCCACAACAACTTTCAATCCAGGCAGATCCTGCGTTTATATATGGAGTTAGAGACTTCGAATACGATACCGGATATAATCCTGTAACAGGAGCCGGTGTAGGTCATGAAGTAGATTTTGTTCAGGAGTTTGGGGTTCCAGAAGATGCAACTTACAAGTTGGAATGTTGGGGAGCAGGTTCTGCAAAAAATACTGCCTGGAATGGATATTCTTATTCAGGTTTTGGTGGGGGATACTCAAAAGGAAACGCAACACTGAAAGAGAAGAATACTCTTTATGTTTGTGTCGGTGGAGAAGGAACCCGTAACGATCCAAATAAACCTAATCATGGCTCAAGCTATGGTGGTTTCGGTGGATATAATGGAGGACGCGATTCTAGAAATGGTGCAAATAAAAGTAAGATTGGAGGCAGTGGAGGTGGCGGTGCTACCCATATTGGTTTTAAAAAAGCAATGCTGACCGCCTTTAAGCAAGATTATGACACTCAACTTATAATGGTTGCAGGTGGACGTGGAGGTGATTGCTATCATTGGGAAGGTGGATATGGTGGTGGAGATGCTGGTGGATTATCAATTTCTACCTCTCAAGGTAATAACGCGATATCTAATTATGATGCTTCTGGTAATTTTTATGATCCTCACAAAAATAATGCACCTAACTGGTATATATTTGGTATGGGAGAACAAGCCCGTAAAGCAACTGGTACCGAACATGGTAGTGGCGGTGGCGGTGGCGGCTTCTGGGGAGGCTGGGCTGGTACTAATTCTGTATCTTCTGGTGGTGGCGGTACAGGTTATGTAAATAAAGCCTTCCTTAGCCAAGATGCAGAAACGATAGCCGGTAATAAAACATTTAAATCTCCGGCTGGAATCGACGAAACAGGCCACAAAGGTCATGGAGCTGCGAAGATTTCATGGGAGGCCAAGAAATGCTTTAATCCGTAGTACTTGATTTCCGTAGCGCCGGATATGCCCTTTCCTTAGCGCCGGATATGCCCATCCCCCGTTAGGCGTCCCGGCGGATATGTTATCCGTAGCGCCGGATATGTCCTCCGTTAGGCGTCCCGGCGGATTTGTAATCCGCCGTCAAAAACTGACCTAACCACTTTATGCTC
>NZ_QSQJ01000076.1:0-4565 GCF_003436715.1 Prevotella sp. TF12-30
AAACCCATGTATATGTGGTGGACTTGTTGAGAAGATTGAAATCCATCCTTGGTGAGTATCGCCAAGCAAGTTCTAAACCGAAGCCAAGCGGAATGAACAGAAAGGAGGATACCACATGATAGGAAAGCTAAAGAAAGGGGCATCCTTTGGTGGTTGCATCCGCTATGTGACAGGCAAGGACGAGGCGAAAATCCTTGCTTCCGATGGTGTTCTGCTCGGCACGAATGCCGAGATAACGCAAAGTTTCGAGCTGCAAAGGCATCTAAATCCAAGGATAAAGAAGCCTGTGGGACACATTGCATTGAGCTTCAAACCAGAGGACAGGCCACGTTTGACGGATGAGTTCATGGCTAAGATAGCCCTTGAATACATGCAGATGATGGGTATCACCGATACCCAATTTCTCATCGTAAGGCATCACAATACGCACAATCCACATTGCCATATTGTGTACAACCGCATCAATAACAATGGCAAGCTCATATCAGACAGGAATGATTACAGGCGTAATGAGCAAGTTACCAAGGTCCTAAAATCCAAATATGGGCTGACTTATGGAACGGATAAGAGCAAGACTAATACTCGCAAGTTACGCAATGCTGAGCGTGCCAAATACGAGAATCACAATGCAGTTAAAGGTGCCTTGAATAACTCAGATAGTTGGCAGAAGTTCAAGAGCGAGCTTGCAAAACGAGGTATTCACTTAGAGTTTGTCTATAAGGATAAGGAGCGAACCAAGGTTCAAGGCATCCGTTTCTGTAAGGACGGATATAGTTTCAAGGGTACGCAGATTAGCCGAGACTATAGCTTTGGCAAACTGAATGCGAGATTAGAGGGAACGGAGAACCATGTATCAGCAAGAGCCATTTCTACTCAACAATATGAGCAAGGTAGTTTCAAGGACGAGCTGTTGTCATTCATGTCGGAGAGCAGCCAAAACCCATGGAATGGTATTTCTTCCATTGGACTTTTTGCTCCAGCCAATGCTCAGACCTTTGAGCAATTCCCAGAGGATGAATCATCCAAGAAGAAAAAGAAGAAACGCAGAAGAGGCTTTAGCCTTTGATGCAAGTTACAAACCATTCAAACAACAAAAGAAATATGAAAGAAGAACTATTGGAAGCCATCTACGGCACAGTTGAGAGATTGGAGCAGAAAGTCGATGAACTTTCTGACTCCACAAAGAACGCAGGAACGGAAAACGTTCCTGCAAGTGCAGACATAACCAAGTTGGAGAAATTAATCATTGCTATGTTTGGCAAGGAAGAGGATGTCAGAGGTAAAATATCCAAATTAAGAGATGCCATTGTTGTTTTTGCTGACCTTATCAAGGTTGAACTTGCCCAAAACGAGCAGCGAAGCAAGTCCTTGGTTGATGCAGTCAAGCAGATGAGACAAGAGAATGATGTTTCCTCGAAGGCATTGCAGGACAAACTTGAAGTGTTGAACAATTCACCTCAAAAGAAAGTTGTAACCCATCGCTTTGAGCCTACTTCAAAGTATGTTCTTCTTTTCATCGGAGGCTTGGTCCTATCTCTTGTTATCTCCATTTGGGGCAACCTCAACCAATGGCGAGCGCATCAAGATTGGGAGGAGGCTGACTTGAAATATCGTGCTTTGAAGATGGTTCTTCCATCTAACGATCCAAATGTTCGATACATCGAAAAGAACTTTTCTGTATGCCCAAATAAAGAAGTTATTGAGAAAGTGAGAACTCATGTAAATATTTACGAGGACTCAATTCGCTATCATAACGAAATGATACAGATGGCAGCAATTAAAGATAGCATTGCTAATAGCCTATTTAAAGAGGCGAATGAAATTAAAAAGAAAATTAATAAGCAATAATAGACAACGACCATCGGCTACAAGCGCATCCTTCGCTTCGATAAAGTAAAGACGAACGGTCTCCGTATCGTGTTCGATAGTACAAGAACTTGTCTGTGCATCAACAATGTTTCAGCATACTAACTTTCATTCAACTCTCAACTATTCATCCGTGTCCGTGATGCCACTCGTTTGACATTGCGGGCACTTTTTATTTTTATGATGGCTATGAAGAAGAAATAGATAATTATAGCAGTTTTGGTTATCTCATTTGTTACATCTTATATATTATGCGGCACAGAACAAAATGATTCAGGTATTGATTCTATCAAGCTTGAAGAATATACGGCAGTTTTGGGAAATAGAGTTAGCTTGGATTCCATAGCAGGAACTTATAACGGTGTGTTACCACCTAATGTTGAAACAACACTCACATTAAATGCTGATGGTACCTATTTGTTGATACAGTCATACAATGAAAAGTAGAACAAACAGGAAAGGTTAAGAGGAACTTTCCAAGTGCTTGACTACAACATCCTGATGCTTGTGCATCCTTCAAGTGGTGAGCATACCTTCTACAAGGTGAAGGATGCCAATCATATTGTTCTGATAGATTCGTTCGGTAATGAACCCCCAAAAGAGGATAAGTAGAACTATATTCCCTTAAGGAAAGTATAGAAAAATATAAATAAACCGCGTCTAACTATAACTTTTATAGCTTGACGCAGCTTATTTTACACTCTCCTCATCTCAATAAAATTGGTAAATTTATTTTTCTGTCAACCAAATTTTACGGATTTCCCCATAATCATCCCAGTTCCAATAACAATTTATTTTTACTGGGTAACATTTCCGGTTAGGGATATCCAACATTGAAAGCTGCTCTAAATTGTATATAGGTGTCAAATCCATATCTTCTATTAAGAAATCTTTCCCAAATAAAGCAAGAGCTTTAATCCTTTTTAAACCAGCCAAAGACTTGATTGAAGCCAATTTATCTGTTTCTATTATAACAACCTCAATATTTTTTGAGTTTGCTAAAAAGTTGATGTCGTGAAGTTTTTTGACGCCTCTAATCTCTATTCTTGTTAAATTTCTAAGAAAAGAAATGTCCGAAAACGACTGTACCTTTTTGCAATTTAGTATAGTTAAACTTTTAAGTTGCAATAGTTCCTTCGCAAAAGATAGAGATGTTATATTGGAATTAGCTATTGTTAAATCTTTCAGGTTTTTCAAATTTCCAATACAATGTTTATCCCCAATTCTAAAATCATCAATATATAGTTTTTCTATACTATTACAAGAAAATAAAGAATCATTTCGTTTATCACCATAACAAAACACATTTTTTAGATGGTAAAAGGCATGATAATCAATATCATTAGCATTGGGTAAATTCAAACATAATGTTACCAACTCATGCTGTTGCTCAACATTTTTAATTCCAACAGAATGAGTATCTATTATTTCTAATGTTTCTATCGGCTTTATATATCGTAAAAAAGTATAGTCTGAGCATTTCCATCCCAATGAATAGTTCAGGAATAAATGCTTTATTTCATTTTTCTGGATGATGTTTACAAACGAATCTTTCCATTCACTGTAAATAACCAAACCTAATCCATTTAATTTTTCCTTATTATATGGATTCTCTGTTACTATTCTATATTTTTCTTTATACCACATATTCATTGTTGTTATGATGTGCAGTCATTAGTGTCCCGTTAAAATCGGGACACTAATGAATATGCATCCTAAAAAACACTACTTATAATTGAGTATATTCTAAATGTTGTAAAATATCTTCTAAATTATCATAATAATACAATATGTTCGGTTCTTTACACATATACATTTTTCTCACATGGGAAAGAATTATCTGTTTTAGCTTATGAAAATTTGAAGGATTTACGATTTTACACAAAGCCAAATCAATAAAGATCCAGTCAGCTCCAACATCAGGTAGAGAAACCTCTCCGTTTAAAATTGGCAATATTGTTTTATTATAGAGTTTATCAAGTGACGAATATTCTGAAAAGACATATTCTGCACACTTTTGAACTTTTGCTTGTAATTCATTAAAATCGGTTGCATATTTTTCCCCATTCAAGTTGAAATAAAACTTGTCTTGCATAGATAGCATATCCCCAGAAAAATCGATACTGGCTCCGTCTCTTTGGTCTTGCAAATTTTTCATACTAAATTTCTCAAACCATTTTGATAGAATATCGAATCTTACACCATAGATAGGGTATATTACGAGAGATGATGTTGCTTCGTCAATCCAGTGATCCATCTCAATAATTTGCTTACCACCTTTTGTCTTCAACAAGAAGGAAGAGTCTCTTTTTCTAAATTTATATTCAGAAAAAAAGTTAAGATTAAGTAAATCTTTTATTATTTTATCAAATATCATAATTTATAATTTTACGATTCAATGATAGTATTCCCTAAGGAGTACTATCATTGAAATTCTATTTTTTATTTACACGGTTATGTAATACTTCACGTTATTTTCTGGATGGTCAGGATAGCTGATACCCGTCAGACGGTGGTAGTCGTAGGTATAGGCAATCATCTTGCCTTTCTCCGCCATGTTCGCCGTCTGCTTGGTGAGCACGTTGCCGAGCGGGTCGTAGGTAAAAGGAGGCGTCACGTTGCCCTCGGTGTCCGTCACCCTCACGAGACGTTGGATACCGTCGTACTCGAATGTGGTGGTAATCTCACCATCCGGGGCC
>NZ_QSQJ01000077.1:0-4279 GCF_003436715.1 Prevotella sp. TF12-30
GCGCAGCTCACCGACGGCACCAACTGGTATTACGAGAAGGACGTAACCGACCAGGTGCATGATAAGAATCAGAAAGACGATACCCACATCAAGATTGAGTTGGAGCAGCTTCCCTTGCCGAAGCCCGCCCCAGGCACCGATGGTGGTCTTCAGCCGAGCGTAAGCAAATGGAATGAGATATACATAGATATCAAAATGTAGAATAGATATTGTCTATTATCAATAAGGATATAGATTATCATCAATAAGGATATTATCTATCATTAATAAGATATAAAAACATAGTATTAATTTTTTAAAAGTATCAATTATGAAAAAAGCGTTTTACATGATGGCAGCTGCTGCCATCGCCCTCTCTTCTTGCTCTTCAGAGGAGACCACAGATGTTGCGAAGAGCTCAAATATTACTTTCCGTAGTGCCGTAGGTTTCAACACCCGTGGTGTTGAGATGACCAACGCAGATGGTTATAAGATGACTAAGATGACCGTCAGTGCCTTCGATGAAAGCGGAGCTGAATTTTTCAAGAACTACGTGTTTAATGAAAAAAATGGTGAGTTTACTTCTTCAGAACGTCCATCATGGCCAAATCATGGTAGCCTTAACTTTGTTGCTTATTCTCATTCAGGTGGTGACTGGACTGGTGCTGCTCCTGTCTTGAAAAATAATGGAGCTACAATTGACGCATTTTCACCTAAAACAGAAATTGGAGAACAGTTGGATGTTGTCTTTGCTCAGGGAAAAGGTGACAAGGCTACTAATGAATCTAGTGGATTAGAGCTGAATTTTGATCACATTCTTTCTCAGATTAAGATTGTGGCTAAGCATTCTTCTGATACTTATACTTATAAGATTAAGGGTATCCGTATTGCATCTGTTGGTGGTTCTGCAAATTATGAATACAAATTTGCTGAAACTAATAAGCATACTTGGACAGCTCCTGCTGCAACAAATGTAGTATATCAAAAGGTATTTGACCAGGCTGTTAGTCTTACAAAAGACACTCCTGTTGATTTGACAAATAAGTGTAATGCTGGAGACAAAAAGGGTGGAGCGATGCTCATTCCTCAGACTTTAAGTGTATGGAATGGATCAGAAGTTGCAAAAAATACAACTGAATTTACAAATTTCTCAGGTAAGGCATACATCTCTCTCTTGATTCAAGTAAAGAGAGGTGCTACAAGCATCTATCCATCTGGCGATACAGATGGTACTAAGTTTGGTTGGGCAGCAGTAGCTATCCCAGCTGATGCTGATCAGACAACAACAGCTTCATGGGTAGCAGGTAACAAGTACATTTACACTCTTAATCTGACAAATGGTTGTGGTCAGGTAGATCCTGTTGATCCTGGTACAGATGTTAATCCTGGTGGTGCAGATACTAGCAAGCCTAAGGATCCAAACAAGGGTGATAAGATCTTCGGTAAGGAAATCAAGTTCACAGTTAATGTCGTAGAATGGAAGCCTACACCTGGTGAGAACGGTACAAACATTCCGATGTAATCCCCATTACATTCACAATAAAATATCAAATTCAAGGAATTGGAGATTCCCTCTCACGTTATGTTGAGCTTCGGAATTCTCCAATTCCTTTAACTCCAAAAAATGGCGTAAGAAAAAGAATAAAAAGAAACCATTATGATGAAGAAAACTTATAAAAGCAGTTTGTTGGCACTCAGTGTACTCGCATCCTTTACGTCATGTTCAGAAAGCGAATCACTGCAGCAAGCCAATCTATCAAACGATAATTAAAAGAAAAATACGATATGAGCAATAAAAATAAACTGATAGGCTTGTCGCTCATAGCTTTGGCGACACTCTGCGCTTGCAACGACGACAATCATGCCGACGGCAAGGGCAACCGACTCGTGACTTTCAGCGTCAATGCGAAAGCAAACGGTGGATGGAGTGACATCAATGGATCAAGAAGCGCATGGATGTCACCTCAGGCACAACAGATGGGTGAACCCGTGGAAATGGAGGGAAAACTCAACGGAAATTCTGTTTATCTCACAAGCGAGGTAACAGAAGGTTTCCCTACCGATAACCCTACCTTCACCCGTGGCACGCAGATAACAAATGCCGATGGCATGAGTTCATTCGGAGTCACAGCATTCCTGGGCAGCCAGAAATATATGGATCATGTAGAAATCAAGAAGTCTGGTGATTCATGGAAGCCGCAAACAGATTATTTTTGGCTCAACAGAAAGCCTCTCGACTTCTATGCCTGGTATCCATACAACTCTGCAGAGGGCACAAACGGCATCCCTGCCGGCATGACATTAAACCAGGAAAATTTCTCTTCCATTTCATATACTGTACCCACAGATGTATCTAAGCAGGAAGACCTGATGTTTGCAGTCAATAAGAATGCGTCAGAACCGGCAGATGGCAAAGCAACATCCTTAGATTTCAAGCATTCGCTTGCTGCCGTAAAGTTCGTGGTGGGCGATTTGCCTACCGGCACCAAGGTAACCTCTGTTGCCTTGAAGGGCGTGAAATATAGAGGTAATTTAGCCGTAACTGCCGGTAATAACGGTGCGGCTCAGTTAGCCTGGTCGAATTTAGCAAACGAGACAAGAGAGTTCACTGTGGTAACCAATAAAGAAGTGAAGGAAAATGTTACAGATAATGCCATTACAAATGAAAACCAGACCTTCTTCATGATGCCGCAGACTTTGCCTGATGATGCAATGGCAGAGGTGGTTGTGGAAGATGAAAAGGGTTCGAAGGTTACGCTGACTGGTCTTCTTCAAGATGCAACGGCAGCTGAGGAAGCAAAAAATAAATGGGAGGCTGGTAATACATATACATATCGTGTCAATTCGTCTGGTGTACAAGCGGAAGTAACTTTTTTCAAAGGTATCAATGGTCTTAATGGACAACCTTACACTTCGCATAATATCAGTGCCAATGGTGATCCGTTCAATTTGACTCTGAAGTATCCTAATACAGTTGAAAAGATAACTGCTCGTATTGCTTATGAAACTAAAGAGACATCAGCAGATGGTTCTACTACATACAAGTATGAGGAAATTAAGCAGTATGAGAATCTGATGGATAAGAATGAGCATAGTCTTACTTCTCCTTGTATGAACAATAAGGGAGATGAAACGCATGCTAAAGAAAAAGAAACTCCATTTGTTGTGCAGATCAAGATTAAAGCGAGCGCACCTCTCAGAATGCCGACGGATCCTGATAGACCAGGCGAATATAAATATCATCCGGGATCTGATGACGAAACATGGTTCACCATTTGGCGAGGTACGATGTTTCCGCCTAATTATGTTTTACAGTATCCATATTGCTCTGTTTATGTGGGCAGGAAAAACTTGACGTATAATGGACAGGGAGGTTCAAATGTATATAATATGCGAACATCTTCTCAACAATATTTTGAGGTTGACGAGAATCACCCGAAGTTAGGAAAAGGTAAGTTCGATTTCAATAATATAACCGGTATATTCGAATATAATACTTATACCTTCCAAGGAGTTTCTTGGGCGATAGCTTGCTGGATGAGAGACAACCAGGCTCCTAGTAACAAAGCTATTTATGGTGAGAAATTCATGAAAAATCATTATTGGTCTTTTGGTCATAATGGTGGAGGTGTATATTGGATATTCAATTATCAAATGAGCATCTCTTCGCCGGTAAATTGGTATACTGCGGAACATTCTTATGCGGGATATGGTTCAAATCAGGTTACTTATAGTCAAATGTGCTCAGTATCGGGTTATAATAATAGTGTGTGTGCCCGAGGATTTGCTCAATACTGGTAGGCCTCCTGTGCACCGGATATGTCCTTTCCTTCGTTAGGCGTTCCGGCGGATTTGCAATCCGCCGTCAAAAAATGTCCTAACCTCTTTATGCTCTGGGGATATTTTATCCCCAGCCTCCAGGCTGCAGCCGGCATATCGATGGGATAGGGGGATTACAAATCCCCCCGCTTAATAGGTCGAACCTTTTTTACGTCGGATTGCAAATCCGTCGGGACGCCTAACGGGGGTGGAACGTCTAACCTGCACTGGAACGCCTAGTCTGGGCTGACGTTATCAATGAAGTATATCTTCGAAGCAATTATATATAAAGCCTCGCCCCCTCGCTCGCTGGTGGTCTCTTCACAGAGAGCTACAGCAGCAGGGGAGGCATAGGTGAAGTTGTTTGAATGTCTTACGGACGATTCGATTGTAAATACAAATAATAAAAACAAAAATAGTAAATGAAAAAATATGTTTTTTTACTTTTGTCATGTGCCTTGTTCAGCACAGCACATGCGCA
>NZ_QSQJ01000077.1:4289-4558 GCF_003436715.1 Prevotella sp. TF12-30
CTTTTGTCATGTGCCTTGTTCAGCACAGCACATGCGCAAAAGGTAGTGGTTCCAGAACCAGAGTTTATCAACAGCTACTGTGTTTTGACCAGTGATTCCACCTTCGACGTCCTCCCGAAAGAGAGCGGAAAGGTGGAGAAGCATCAGAGTAAATTCTCTAAGTTCTCCAAGATAGCAAGTGCTGCAAGCAACCTCGGTTTTGCCGGAGGTCTGATCGGTGCCAGCACTGGAAGCCTGTCCGGACTGGAAGGTGGATTGAGAGTGATGGG
>NZ_QSQJ01000078.1:0-290 GCF_003436715.1 Prevotella sp. TF12-30
AGACGGTTGTGGCTGTCGTAAGTCCATTGCGTCACGTAGGTTGCTATCGCCTGGTTAGGCACAATCATCGTGCGGCGGGTCTTTGTCACCTCGCCCATCTTGCCATAGAAGTATTCGATGGCACCTGTTCCATCCTCACGGAGCATCAGACGACCGATGCGGTTGTGGGATGCGTTGCGGCCAGATAAATATTCCGCGACGAAAGCCTGTATATATATATTGACACTAGCGTTCACAACAACAAGGCGTTAGATTCTACATATAGTATAAGTATAGGAAAGGTAAACAGA
>NZ_QSQJ01000078.1:300-1377 GCF_003436715.1 Prevotella sp. TF12-30
GTGATGAACTTGCCTTCCTTTGCAAGGTTGGCAGTCTGCTTGGTCAGCACATTGCCGAGAGCATCATAAGTGAAACTTGTGATGCCGCTTGCAGGATGGTTCACCTCGGTACGGCGGTCACCCATGTCGTAAGTAGAGGTCGTCACATTGCCCTCCGTGTCGGTAACACGAACAAGACGCTGTATGCCGTCATACTCAAACGATGTGGTAATCTCACCGTCAGGTCCGCTCTTCTGGATGGTCTTTAAGGTCTTGCCACTGCCATTGGTATGGGTAGCCTGCACATTATGGAGTGCGTCTGTTACGGTTGTAACAAGTGCATGACTGCCGTTGTCAACAGTATAGGCCGTAGTTGTCGTAGAGTTGTCCGGCAATGTCACTGAGGTAGCACGGTCGAGCACGTCATAAACAGTAACCGTTGGAGATACATTGTCAAATGACTTGCTGAACGTGGACTTCGATCCAGTTCCTTCCGTTGTAGGATAGAAAGACTTTGCCACACGTCCGAAAGCATCATACATGTTTCTTCCGCTGACTATCATCACATTCTCGTCCTTGGCAGAGTTT
This sequence comes from Prevotella sp. TF12-30, assembly GCF_003436715.1. Taxonomy (NCBI): domain Bacteria; kingdom Pseudomonadati; phylum Bacteroidota; class Bacteroidia; order Bacteroidales; family Prevotellaceae; genus Prevotella; species Prevotella sp. TF12-30. The sequence continues at coordinate 868 of NZ_QSQJ01000078.1, forward strand.
CCCTTGGATGCACTTGTCACAACACCGTCCTTCTTTACCTGCACGGCTCTTCCGAAACCGTCAACGAACGTAACGGTCTCCAAGTCATCGTTAGGGTGCTGGATGTCGTAGTGCTTGGTCACGGCGTATGCAGGAGCGGTAATGCCACTCTCACCAAAGGTAGCCCAAGGCTGATATTCAAAGGCGATGGCATAAGGCACACCCGTAGCCAACTCGTTAGGACCACGCACGCCAGTAATGCGACCGAGGTCGTCAACATCAGTCTCGTAGTAGAAGTTGTTGAGGTCACGATGCTCCTTGGCTATACCATAGCGATAGTCAAAATTGCCTTGCTCGCTGCGGTAGCCCCACGCATCGTCAATACGCTCCACATACATGTTCATTTCCGGCTCATAGCGGTACTTGTACCACATGCGCTGTCCCTTGCCGTTGGCAGGGAGGGTCTTCTGGATGATGTTGCCGTAAGAGTCGTACTTGTAATCAGTAACTGCCGCACCGTCATTCAACTGT
>NZ_QSQJ01000078.1:1387-4456 GCF_003436715.1 Prevotella sp. TF12-30
AGCACCGTCATTCAACTGCTGCGTAATCTGGGTGATGTGGTTGGCGTAGTTGGTATTATACTTCGCCGTCACATGGTGATAGAGCGAGCCGTCACCACCTGTAACAGTAACATCAACAGGAAGTCCGAAGATGTGCTTGCCTGCATTGTCGGTATATTTGATAGCAGTCGCATAATCGAACTTGCCGTTTCCGTCCTCGCCAAGACTGCCCTTGTCGCTGTACTTGTAGGACTTCAACTCACCATGATAGCCATTGAGGTAATACTCGTTCCAAGCCTCGGATGTAATGGTACCGTTGGCAGCACCCTCATACTGCAAGCTGGCGGTATAGCGGAGAGGAACGAATGCAGAGGCACGGTCGCTCCAGAGGTTCACGTCACGCTTGGCAAAGGTGTACTTGTCGCCCTCGGCAGTCATATAGTAACTGTCGTAGCGATTCTTTGTCTCCGTGTATTTGTTGCCGTTGGCATCCTCCACGAAAGTGGCGGTAACATTGCCCTGCGTGTAGTAGTTGGCAACATCGTAGTTCTCAACAGCCTGTCTGTAAACAGAATTGCCATTCTCCGTGTCAAGGTTCTTGGTGATGACCTCACCGAAACCGAGGAACTCACGTTCATGGCGGTCCCGCTTGCCGTCCTTGTACTCAAAGTCGGTTGTCATGACAGGACCATCGTCATGGATACCATCATCAACGGTAAGGGCAGACATTACCCACTTGCCACCAGGAAGTCCGTAGGTAGGAGTGGTATGCGCATAGTCAAGCGTGAAAGTACCGCCCAAGGAGTTGGTGACTGACTTCAACATATTTGTTCTGCCAATGGCAGAGCGTGTAACCTTCAACTCGCTTTCCTTCTCAGACTCAACGATGTCAAGATAGCCGTCACCGTCCACATCCTGCAAGGAGTATGTAGGGCGGTTGATGCTGTGGGAGGTGGAAGCGCCAGGGTTGGTTGAAATCTTTACAGTCAATAAATTGAATGTTACTGTGAAAGCTGCATTTACAGATTCTGCTGTTGATGCTGATTCACTAAGTGCATTCGCTCCCTTCCAACTGATAGGCTCATCAAAGCCGTTACCAGTGTTGAGGGCAACAGTGATACCATTTCCGTTCTTCCATACCTTGTCTGGAAGACCATCGGAGTTGATGTCGATAAGATTGTATTCCTCCTCATTTTCAGAGGTAACGATGCCAAAGCCAGCTGCGAAGCTACCAGAAGCTTTAGTTATATTCGTTTTCTTATTTTTTGCAAAAATGGCTTCCGAACTACTACCGCCTGCACCAATATTATAAGAAAGACTCTTACCGCCTTGAACACGGTCAAGTTCCCAATCTATAGGCTCTGTGAAAGCATAGCCAAGGTTCAATCTTACCTTCTTATCGGAAAGAATTTTGTCAGGAAGTCCATCGCCATTAATATCAATGAACGATTCTACAGCTTCATCCGTATTCTTTGGCGCACTGCCAGAAATGGAGAATTGGGCCAACCAAGCAGTCTGTTGGTTCAGTATTGATGCCTTTCCTCCTGAGATTAAATAGGTAATATCAGAAGCAGAAGCTACTGGATTGCCGCCATATCCCCACGCCTCAGAAGCATTGTCAGAGTTGTTTGAGCCGATGCCCTTGTATATTTCTCCACTTAGTCCACCCTGCGAATTGGTGTATTGGATAGTACCACCAGCAATGATGTCAGGGAATCCGTCACCGTTCATATCCATCATGGCAACTTCCGTCTTGGAACTGCCATTTGCATTGTTATGGGTAATGCCAAGCGCACCGCCTTGCACTACCGTGCTCTTGCTGGACATCACTTGGCTTACTGCCGCAGCACCAGTACCTTGCAAATACTCACCTGCAAGTCCTGCTACCTCGGTATCGTTCTCCAACGGATTGGAGAGAAGAACATCCTGCTCGGTCAGTCGGGCTGTACTTGCCTCGGTTGCAGTAAGATAGATGTCCTGTCGCTGACCGACCCACTTGTCCATAGAGGTCTGGTCTGTGCCCAATGGAGTGAATGCCATTGTGAGAGGATCAACCTTGTCGTTCTCGTTTTCCGGCAATTTCAGCAATGACTCGTCAATAGGCTTTGCATATCTGCCTTCTGCAGAGTTATAGACAAAACCTCCCCAGCCACGGTAAAGCATACCGAAGCCAAGATTGTCATTCTCTGCATAGAATCCAGCAAGCACATTCTCTGTTACGAGACCTGCCGCATCTTTCAGAATGGAAACAGAGGCTGAAGTAACAGTTTCATTAGAGATTGCTGCCGGATAGCTGTATTCAAACCAGATGTTCTTTCCTGCGGTCATTGCAAATCGCAGAGTATCGGCTTTCAAGATGCCATTCTCGATATTGAAAGACTTCTTGCCAACAAGTGCATCCTCTGTCTTGGCGGTCAAAGTAATCTGGCCATTGATGGAATTGTCAGAAAGGGTAAGTACTGGTGACACAACCAAAACGGTATCAGTCGCAGTGGTCAAGTATGGCTTGCCCTCTGCCAAGGCATTTGCAAATATCTTATAGTGTGCAGGAACGGCTACCGTCTGTTCTATGTTGGCAGAGTCCTTATAAGTCACAGACGCTTGCCAACCGATATTCTTCCAATCAACATTTGAGGTAGATGAAATCTCAAAGCTGAAGTTGGTCAGCTTTTCTGTATTCTCCAGACTGATGTTGAGAGAATCGCCACCAAAAGCCTCATTAGCCTTCAATGTACGAGCAAAGACAGTCTTCTCGATATAGTTCGGGTTGTCGTTTCCGTCACTGTCTTTCTTTTCATTGCTGCCGATGATGCAGAGAACAACATCGTCGGTTGTTACAGGCTTGTGGAAGGCACTGCGAACTTCCACGCTTGAACCATTCTCCACATTGGCAGAGGTGTTCACATCATAGATGGCACCATCCTCAGGCTTGTACTCTGTTGAAGAAAGCCCGTTAGGCAAAATATTTGACTCGCCAGCGTATGTAATGGTAGGCGACCAGCTCACCTTGTCAAAAGAACCGTTGCTTGTTTCCTCAGAGCCAGACTGGACACGGAAATAGATTCTGTCACCACGCTTGACGGCAACAGA
>NZ_QSQJ01000079.1:0-630 GCF_003436715.1 Prevotella sp. TF12-30
AGCAATCGGTGGGCACAACAAACCAATTGCCATCCGCTCCTTGGGCTGTGATGCTATATGCTTCGCCATACACAAATTCCTCGCCACTATGGTTGGTAATCGTGAATCTGATTTCCGTGGTGCCCAATGGATAGGAAGGCTTCTCCGCCTTGAGGGAGATGCCTTGGTAGGTGCTCACGCCTTCCCTGTTGTCGATGATAGGGTCCAACTTGCCCTCAAACCTGATGGCGGGCGAGTTGTAAATCTGCCTACGAAACTCCAGCTGCTTCTCCTTCGTGTTCCAACGGAGCGCAACATCAATGGAGTTGGATCCCATTCCAAATCCAACAACATTTCGCAAGGCCGGGGTCTTGTCTTCCGACAGGAACTTCCGCTCAAGTATCCGCATAATGGCGTTCAGTTCCCTATGCGAATATTTACGCGCCGAAGCCTTGCGATAGGTTCTCTTCTTGCTCTTGACAACTCTCTTTTTGCTAATGGTCGCTACCTTCTTTTGTTGAGCGGCAAATGACTGTTTGCAAGCAGCAAAAGCTGTTTGCATTGAAAGGAACATTGTCAATCCTAATATTATTGCATTGAGGAGTTTTGGCTTCAGTCTCATAGTTATCAGCAATTAATAATTTAACATGT
>NZ_QSQJ01000079.1:640-4082 GCF_003436715.1 Prevotella sp. TF12-30
GTCTCATAGTTATCAGCAATTAATAATTTAACATGTAGAGAGATATGAACTCTTATAGTATATTTCTTTTCTTATGAGAAAAGTTCAATTTATTTTGCAAATATTATATTTTAGTTTATCCACAAAATGATGTTATGATATTATTTTGTCTCTCATAATCTCTTCAATCATTGCGTTCCTTTTTGTCCGTGATAAGTTCTTTCATATCCACAGACAAGAACTGTGCAATTTCAAGAAGTGTGGTAAGGTTGGGTTGAGAACGGTTGCATACGTAAGCATTGACCGTACTGAAACTCCTTCCTAACTTCTTTGCAAGCCATGTTTGGCTTATCACTTTGTCCTCTAAGACTGCTCTTATGCGATTTAACTTCATGTTTTTATCGTTTTTACGCTACAAAAATAATATTTTATCGTGATAATCCATCCAAATCCCTTGAAAATCTGCTGTATTCCGTCGTAATTTAGACAAAATAGAAATAAAATCTGCAAAAATGGAACTAAGCAATTGATTTCCCAATATGGCAAGATACATATATGCGTTTATGAATATGTTCTTTTTGCCGTACTCTTAAAATGACGTTACATGAAAATTACTGTTGGTAACTACTCTTTTACCTTTGCAAAGACTAATCTTAATATTTTGTAAAATCACAGCGTAAAATGTTGTTTTTCAGAAATTAGATTTAACTTTGCACTCGAAATCAAAGCGTTCTTTGTATATTGCAAAGTTGTGAAAGAAAAAGAATATAGCTCGTTTCTAAATCGTTAGCAGTTACATTCTTTAAAGCACTTAACTCGTTGATATTCAATTAATAAAAGATTTTGCTATGACTCGAGACATGCCAGGACAGCGGCTTGGTGATACCACATTTTTTGCCCAGTCTTTTGAGCGAATCCATACAACTTTGGTAGTTGGGTACTGGAAACACCCTGCCGTCTTCACACAATCCACGGTATTTTTCCATAATTTGCTTGGGATAATCAAGCAACTTGATGTTGGCTTCCGTTCCAGTCTTCTGTCGATGGATAACGATCCATTCACCTTCATCGAAAAATTCCTTGATGTTCTCTTCCTTCAAGTTGTACAGATCAATGAAAGCGAGACCTGTAAAACAACAGAACAGGAACAAGTCACGCACCATACTCATCTTCTTTCTTGTGATAGGTATTTCCATCAACAGGTGAATCTCTTCTTTGCTCAGAAACTCTCTTGTGGTCTCTTCTTCCTTGTACTCATATCGTCTGAATGGGTCTTTTACGAGCCATTCATTATCTATGGCACGGAATACCATTGCACGGAGATTGCGGACAAACACCATCGCAGAGTTTATCTTCAAGTGCTTGTCGGTTCTGAGAAAAGTCTCGTAGTCTGTGATAAAAGGCAGCGACAACTCTTTCAGAGCAATATCCTTCACATGGTAATGTGTCTGCAAGAACTCGCCCACATAGGCACACCCAATTCTATACTTCGTGTATGTACTCAAAGATTTCATGCCAGCCTTATATTGCTTTTCCATTTCATCACGGCTTTGAGAATAGACTTTCATCAGTGTATGGCAACGATACTCCAAGCCAAGAAAGGCATTCTTCACCTTGTCGGCAGTAACGAAGTTGTCCCTGTCCATAATCTCCTGATAATGCTTACTGATACTCACACGCATCTTGTCCAATTTGCGGTTCACTTCCAAAGCCTGCATACTCTTACCTATCATGCGTCCGCCCTTGGTATCCCACAAATCTGGATTGGCAGTTGTCTTGCAACTGAACTGCGCCTGTGTTCCGTCCACTGTGATACGTCCCATAACTGGAACTGTACCATCTTTCTTTACTACCTGTCTTTTGAGGTAGAAGATAATTGAAAATGTACTCTTCATAACGTCATTCTTTTTTGCGTTCAAAATTAATACATGAAGAGTCTTTTCTTGCTACGCATTTCACGGCAGAACACGGCAAATTTGGTTCGTAACCAAAAATCTTACGTTACTCATCAGTAACTCACTATAAATCAGAGTATTCAAATTCAATTCGTAACCTTCCTCATTCTTCCGAACCTTAACATTCCTCATTTGGGGTATAGGTTACGGATAGGTAACGTTCCTCTGTCTCATCTTGTCGTATTCCCGTCTTCGTCTGTCCTCGCCACTTTTAACCAAAATGAGGAAAGTAACTGATAACCAGTAAACTTTCCTCATTCTTCTCTCAAACATTTTTTATATGTACTTTCTAACTGGGAAAATATTTTTTTCCAGTTAGAAAGATGAAATTCTATTATTCAGTATTCGTTATGGAAAACCTTATAGGGGTCCATCTGCTGCATTTTTTCCTTTATTTTCTGCTCTATTCCCTCTGATGGTTCCGGAATTTCGGCACCCATTTCCTTGGCTGCAGCCTCATCCTCGGCAGCACCGGCACTATCACCCAGACTTCTGCGAACCTCGCTGCGCTCGCGATACGCATCAATAGAGAAAGGATTTACATCCATCACCTTACCGTAGGTCTGTTCAGCCTCCTCCATCTTTCCCTGCGCCTTCTCTACACGAGCCTTCAGCAACAGCACATCCTCGTTGCCCGGAATATGCTCATAGAGGAAAGTTGCATCGAGTTCTGCCTCGGAAAGCTGAGCCTGATCCAACAGGATGCTGCCACGAAGCAATCGGGCGGCATAGAAATCATCACGCTTGCCTATCGCCTCTGTCAGCATCGACACGGCACGGGTTGCGTCGCCCAGCCCTCTGCAGGCTCTGGCATAGAAGAAATACGTCTCTACATTCTCTGCATCCAGCTGTAGAGCCTTGTCGCACACATCCGTCATGGCGATATAATCCTCCATCATATACGCCACATCCGCCATACGCAGCAACACCGCCACGTTGTCGGGCTGTGCCTCCGAGATTTTCTGCAACTGGGCGTAAGCCTGCTGCAGGTTGCCCATCGAGATGTAGGCACGAGAAAGATAGTCGCGGCATTCCAGATCTTCAGCATTCAGCTGCAGAGCTTGTTCCAGAAACTTGGCAGCAAGGTCGAATTGGTGCATTCTGAGAGCACGCACACCATCATATTTCACCATGTCGAAGCCCTTTTCCTTCTCCTGTTTCACTTCCTCAGTAGTCTTTTGCCCACCAAATAGCTTTTTAAATATGTTCATAATCCAACTATTTTTTTAGGTTTTGAATTGTTTTTGTTGAAATCGTATCAAACGACAGGGCAAAAATACGAATAAAATCCCGAAAAACGCCCCTTTTTTGGAAGAAATATTTTCTTTTTTCTGATTACGAGCAGAAGGTGACAAACTTAGACGCACGAATACCATCCACATAAACATCTGCTTGATAGGGAGTTAGAATTGTTTTTGATTTCAGTTAAAGGCATCAAAAATCTCAGTCTCAGTTGTCTCAGTTATTTTTCAAGTACCCCCTCTTTTTCTTTTATTCTTATATATCTA
>NZ_QSQJ01000008.1:0-97419 GCF_003436715.1 Prevotella sp. TF12-30
GTTCCAACTAACGTGTTCTAAGAGGGAGCGAGGTTATGTTTTGGGAATCCCAAAACGCCTCGCTCCACCATGAGGGCGGAGGAATTTTGCTCCCGACGGTCGCAGAAAGTGAGTGTACCAACTGTAAACAGTGTACAGAATGACAAGCATACAGGAATATAGTTACCAAATAGTAGCACTATACAATGCAACAGAATACAGCTAAAATCCACCCAAAATTAGCATTTTCAAACATTTTATATTAAACTGTGTTAAAAGATGCGCAACGTTTTGATAAAAATATTATTTTTGTAGCTTTATAGCAATAAGAACAATTCAATATTAATTTAACAGGGTAGGATCCTAAAACATCAAGTATGGAAGAAAGACATTTTTCTACATTAGTATCCTTATTGGGAGAAGATGTCCTGTCTGACTATTGTTTGGTAGTCGTGACAGGTGGTAATGATGACAAAAATCAGAATCTGAATCAGCAATTTGAAAAGGGAGAGAATTTACCTTGCATACTTAACAAGAAATATGGTAAGGAGAATTATATTATAGAAGATTTTTACAACTTTTTAATAGAAAGTAATAATGAGAAATAGTTTTTGTATATTTTTTCTTCTTTGGGTTACTTTGGATGTTTTTAGTGGGGAAAAATGTCTTTTCACAATAGACTCTGATTTTATAGTAACCGATACAATATCAAAGAGCTTGTCTGATACATCTAGAATCTTTAGCTTGTCAGATGTCGTTGTGAAAGGTTCAAATATCATAACAAAATCAGACCGCTTAATATTAATTCCAACTTCTAATATGCAGAAGGCATCATCATCTGCATGGGATTTGCTGAGCAAAATAAAACTGCCAGGAGTAATCGTTGACCGCCAGAACAAGAATGCAACAACTATTGATGGAAGTAATATACTTTTTAAAATCAACAACATTGATGCCACTATTGCAGATTTTTTGACGATAATCCCAAGCGATGTAAAAAAGATAGAGCTTTTTGATAAATTAGGAGCACGATATAATGACAGCAACATTAGTGCAATCATTAACATTGTAACCAAAAGGCATACTTCTGGTGGACAATTTGGACTCTATGAAGATGCTGCTCTAACAACAATGTCGCTATATAATAGTGCTTATGTCAAATTTAACAAGGCAAACAGTTTGTTTAGCCTAAGCTATAATAGCAAGTACCGAGATTATTCCAATTCATACACAGATACGTATCTAGAAAATGAAGATGTTGAAATATCCAGAAAGGGCATCGAATCGCCATATGGATACTTTCTTCAAAATATAGATGCTGCATATAATTATTATAAGAATAACTTTACATTTAATATAAAATTCAACTATAGTACAAACCGAAACACCAATCAAAATTGCTCACAGGAGATATTTGATAAGAAAAGTTTGATAGGAAATTCATTTAGGTCACCAAAAGACAAAAGTCATTCACCTGCAATAGACTTGTTTTCTGAATATAAAATTTCCTCCAAACAGTCATTGCTCTTTAATATGGTAGGAAAAATATTACAGACAAACTATGATTATTCATATACTGAAAATGTAAACGAAAATAATTCCCATTTTGAGTATGGGGTAGAAGGAAAGCGTAAGTCTCTTATAACAGAAATCATGCATACTTATTCTTTAAAAAATCTTTCATGGGATTCTGGTTTAAGATACAAATATTCTGACACTCACAATTTATATAGTTATGATATTACAAATGATTTTGATTCAAAAGACCAAAATTTATACGCTTATACCCAATTCTCTGGGAATGTTAAAAATATCTACTACATGGGGGGAATAGGTATAAATTGGGTTAGTTTCAAGGAAGGTGGCAATTCTTTTAACAAAGTATTATATCGTCCTTTAGGCAGAATTAAGTATATGCCTTTAGACAATTTTAGTATGTCTTATCAATTTTCAATGCAACCAACAATACCAAGCTTGTCAACATTAAGTGGAATTACAAAAAATTTGAATAGATATGAATTCGAAACAGGCAATTCTGCCTTGCGTCCTTATGACAACATAAAACATAAATTATCTTTATCTTGGAATCCTAACAGATGGTATATTTCACTAAACTACAATATCGAAAGTGCAAAAAATCTTTTTGCGTCTGGTATTTATTGTCAAAATGGGAAATTAGGTTATCAACATATAAATTTTGATTCAAAAACTGTTCGTAAAATAGATTTTTACACAAGCTTTGACATCATAAAGGACATGTTGTTCATTGATGGCTATATTTCATACAACTATTATAAATTTAAAATAGAAGACGAAACTTTCTCTTTAACAGACTATACATATGGTGGGAAGATAGTGTTCTACCTGAAAAACTTTTCTGCAAATATATCTTTCAATCATAATCCAAAGGAATTATTTGGAATGAAAAGTTTTTATGGAGAATCCACAGGCAGCGTTGATTGTTCTTATAAATACAAAAGAATGACTTTCTCACTTGGAGTATGGAATCCGTTTAAAAAATATGTTCAGAGTTCTGGTTTCGAGTATGCTAGAAATGGTTTATATAAAACTGAGTATTTTAGAATAAAGGACAATGCTAATATGATAACTCTAGGTGTTTCCTATGACATAAATTGGGGTAAATCTTATAAGGCAAGAAATAAAAGATTAAATAATTCGGACAACACAGATGGTATTGTAAAATAAAAATGATGAAAAAATTTCAACTTTTCATACAACATGATTCTATGCAATGTGGCATTGCTTGTTTGTGTATGATATGTAAGTTTTTCGGTCGTAGCATTTCCACAGAAACTATGGCAAACTTATGTCATGCTAATAAAGAGGGAGTGTCTTTAATGGGATTAAGTGAGTCTGCTACGATTCTTGGTTTTCATGCTATAGCTGCAAGAACCAGTATCAATAAGTTACAAATTGTTCCTCTTCCTTGCATTTTGCATTGGAATCAAAATCATTTTGTCGTTTTATATAGAAAAAGAACAACAAATACTATATTGCTGACCCAGGAAAAGGTTTGATAACTTATACTCTTGATGAATTCAAGAAACATTGGCTAAGCACAAATACCAATGGTGAAGACAAGGGCATCGCTATGTTCTTGGAAACTACACCTGCCTTTTTTGCTTACAAGATGCAGAAAGAAGAGAACAAAAAAGAAAAGCGGTCTTTTCGTTTTCTCTTGGGGTATGTGAAGAAATATCGTAAGTATTTTGGGCAAATTGTACTAGGTTTGGTTGTTGGAAGCCTTTTACAGTTAGTCTTGCCATTTCTCACCCAATCTATTGTTGATGTTGGCATCAAAAACCAAGACATTGGTTTTGTTTGGCTGATATTATTGGGACAACTTATGCTAACAATTAGCCGAACAGCTATTGACTTTATCCGTAGATGGTTATTGCTTCATATCTCCTTGCGCATTAACATTTCACTATTGAGTGACTTCTTCATTAAATTACTGAAGCTTCCAATGTCTTTCTTTGACACAAAGCTTATGGGAGACTTGATGCAAAGAATGAGTGACCATAGTCGTGTGAATAAATTTCTCACACAGCAGACACTCAACATAACATTTGCGATATTCACTTTTGTTGTGTTTTCTGTGGTGCTGTTCTTATACGATAAATTTGTGTTTGCTATCTTCTTGCTTGGAAGTATTCTCTATGGCGCATGGATGACTTTATTCTTAAGACGGAGGAAAGTACTAGATTATGAGTTATTTGAACAGCAAGCCATCAACAACAACAAAACTTACGAGTTTATCACCTCTATGCAAGAAATCAAATTGCAGGATTGTGAGCAACGCAGAAGATGGGAATGGGAAGATACACAAGCTGATTTGTTTGAAGTACAGATGAAATCGCTCAAACTCCAACAAATGCAAGAAGCAGGGTGCATATTCATCAATGAAACTAAAAATACCATCATTACAGTTATAGCTGCAACAGCGGTAATTCACGGAGACATGACCCTTGGCATGATGCTTGCCATACAGTATATTATTGGTCAATTAAATACACCTGTAGATCAATTGATGAACTTCTTTTATTCCCTGCAAAATGTGAAGATTAGCTTGGAACGTATCAACGAGATTCACCAGATGGATGATGAGAATGGAAAGGAAGGCTTGCTGACTTCTATTGAAGATAAGAATGAGGGCATTGACATCAAGAACATCATATTCAAGTACGACCCACATGCTTTGCGCAAGACCATAGATGATGTGCGCATTCACATTCCGCAAGGTAAGGTAACTGCCATCGTTGGCGCATCTGGCAGTGGAAAGACCACCCTCATCCGTTTGATGCTTGGTTATTATCCTGTCTTGGAGGGACAAATCAACATTGGCAATACCAACATTAACAAGCTCAACAAGAAATGGTGGCGCAGACAATGTGGCGTAGTGATGCAGGATGGCGTTATTTTCTCGGAGAGTATAGCACGAAACATTGCCGTTGACGATGGCGACATAGACAAGGAACGGTTGTTGAAAGCAGCCGAGATAGCTTGTATCAAGGAGTATGTAATGGCTTTGCCTCTGAAGTTCAATACCAAGATTGGACGTGATGGCGTGGGACTAAGCCAAGGACAGAAACAGCGTATCTTGATTGCAAGGGCGGTTTACAAGAATCCTGACTATATATTCCTTGACGAGGCTACAAACTCGCTCGATGCCAATAATGAGAGAAGCATCGTGGAGAACTTGGATAAGTTCTATAAGGGCAAGACCGTTGTGATTGTGGCTCATCGCCTAAGCACGGTGAAGAATGCCGACCAAATCGTGGTCATCGACCATGGAAAGGTGGTTGAGATAGGCAACCATGAGTCTTTGACCGCCAAGCGAGGGGCATATTATAACCTTGTGAAGAATCAGTTGGAATTGGGAAACTAAAATGCTTTTGATATGGAACAGAATGAAAAAGAATCAGATAATATCGAGTTGAGAAGCGAGAAGGTGAGGAACGTGATAGGCAAAGTTCCTCCTCGCCTCGTCAGCTTGGGAACGGTTGTCATTACGATAATAGTCCTCGCCCTCGCAGTTGCTTTCTACAAGATACCTTATCCTATATCCATAGAGGCTAATGGTGAGGTCATCAATCAAAGAACAGTGCAAGTGTTTGTGCCATACAAGTATTTGTATCTTTTCGATGAGCCAAGGACGGCTCATGTATCTTTCGAGGGCAACGATAATGCATCTTATAACTGCGACATCACAAGCCATAAAGCCAGGCTCATACATAGGGAAGATGGTAACTATTTTATGGCTATAGCCACTGTGAGTACACAGGGACAAAAGTCCCCTGTGTTGCAAAAGTACATGAAAGCCGATGTCAGAATCATCGTCAGCAACAAAACGTTATGGCAGCAGGTATTCGGATAAGCTATATCCGAATACTGCTGTTTGTTTTTGGATACATATTGTTGGTAAGCATCAGATTTAACTCAAAAAGTTCTAAATTCCGTAAATTTCTCCTTGCTAGTTATGGGATATTTAGAAAATTGTCGTATCTTTGTCCCCGAATTGAGGCGTTCTTTGCATATTGCAAAATACAGAAACGAGCAGAAGTCCGCTCGTTTCCATATTGTTACCTATATAATATAGGCAAACGCCCAACTTCTTGATTTTCAATCAAAGTCCAATTTTGAGCGAGTTAGGTTTTTTAAGAGATGATGTATAACAAAAAACGGCGGGAATACATTCAGGCTAGGAGGGATGAAGAACTGGATGGAATTGGTAATTTGATGCAGTTATACAAATTTAACGGAAGAGATGTAATGGCTTTGGATAATAATGTGTACTTTTGTACTAGATAATGATGAAATAAAAACATATTGTAAGAATGAAGACGGTTTTTTGCTCTTTTGGACTGCTGATGGCTGCTGTGCCCGTGTTCGCTCAGAACACAGGGAAGGACTCTATTGTCTCTACTAAAGCTTTGGATGATGTGGTGGTATCAGCCTCTAATATCAGTCGTGTGGGTGATCATCTCGTCATCTATCCCAACAGCCAGCAACGAAAATATGCGGTTAATGGATTCGGGGTGTTGGAAAACCTGAATATCCCAGGACTCATCATCGATGCAAAATCGAATCAGGTGGATGTGATGGGACTGCAAGCCACCTTGTATCTGAATGGGCAGGAATGCGACATAAGGGAAATACAGATGCTCCGTCCTCGTGACATCGAGAAGATAGAATATCATGATGCTCCATCTGGAAAATACGCCAAGGATAAGCTTGTCGTCAACTTCATCACCAAACAATACCGATATGGAGGATATGTGCAGGCTGACGGACTGCAGACGATAGGATATGACCATGGCGACTATAACGTTGCCACCAATTATGTAAAAGGTAACAATTCTTATACTGTGTTTGCTGGTGCAAACTATAGTCATGTAGATGGTACTGAGACCTGGAACAATGAGAACTATCAGTTTCCACAATCCCTATTTGATAGGGAGAGCTATAGTAAGAATTCTTACCGGAACCACCAGAAATATATGCAGTTCCGCTATCAGAACCAGAAGGGAAAGAGATATTGGGTGGGCAAGTTTACGCTCGTCAACCTCTCTACTCCAAGAAATGCATCTTCTGGTTTTGCGAAGGAAAGCACAGAGACGGATGTATTCTCAAATATCCGGAAGAAGAGTCTGTCTCCTAAGATTGACCTGAACGCCAACTTGCCATTAAGCAAGAATCAGACGCTTACCTTGGGAGTACATGGCAAGTATTCTGCCAACTCCTATCATCGTCTTTATCAGGAACAGCCTTTCGAGACAATGACCGATGAAGATGAGAATGCGCTGTCGTTCCAGCTGTCTGCCATCTATAATTATTTCTCTCAAAAGCATTCCTTATCCGTGGAACTGTTTCATTACCACGATGTCTGGAATGCCGATTATTCCGGCAATTGCGAACTTTGGCAGCATCTGTGGAAAGGGGAGTCGTTGGCTTTCTTCTCCTATAATTTCCAGGCTAGCAGGCGCTTGAGCCTGAAAACCCGCATCGGATTGGATTGGCTTCAATATCATCTGCATGGAGACAACAGTTTTAGCCAGCTGTCTCCTCGCATCAATACGAATGTGCAATACCAGCTGAATAAGGGAATGCTCTTGTGGTCATTCAACTTTGTGAACTCCAATCATGGTATGGATGTCATCAACCGGGCTATGATTCAGGTCAATTCCCACATGATGGAAAAGGGAATGCCTGAACTGAAGAAATCGCATGACATCAACACCTATTTGTATTATATGGGGCGTTTCAACAGGTTGAGTGTTTCTGCCATCGGACAATTCCGTTACAATCATCATCCTGTAACTGATGATTATTACCTGGATGAGGCAAACGGGAAAATAGTGAAGACTTACTCGAACGGAGGAAATGCTCAGTATTATTCTGCTATCCTCGCCTTGCAGTACAAACTGTGTAAGTTTGCCAATTTGTCGGGAGATATCAGATATAGCCATGCGGAGGTGAAGACTACCTGGTCGAAGCATAACAACAATTTGACGGGTAATCTTGGGTTGAATATGTTCATGGGTGATTTTGCCTTGAAGCCTTACCTGCATTTTGGCAAGAAGTCTTTAGATGAAGCTGCTTTGGTGATAAGCAAGACTCCTATCGACTATGGAATGTCGTGTTCTTACAACAGGGGCAACCTCTATGTAGAACTTCAGGCAGTATCGCCTTTCAAAAAGCAGGAGAAGCGGTATTGGTTGGATTTGCCTATCTACAGTTACAGTAAGAGCATCAAAGACCAGACGGCTTCGCAATATGCCAGCATCAAGGTTGCTTACTCCTTCGACTTTGGCAGGAAGACCCAAAAAGTAGAGAAGGATGTTAATAAGA
This sequence comes from Prevotella sp. TF12-30, assembly GCF_003436715.1. Taxonomy (NCBI): domain Bacteria; kingdom Pseudomonadati; phylum Bacteroidota; class Bacteroidia; order Bacteroidales; family Prevotellaceae; genus Prevotella; species Prevotella sp. TF12-30. The sequence goes on from NZ_QSQJ01000008.1 coordinate 7,852, forward strand.
ACATAAACAGCTCTTTGTTAAGAGTGGAGTAGAGTTTTATAAAACAAAAGATATAGGAACGGATGAAAATGTTAGATTTTAAGGTAAAAAGATTTGTTGGTATTATATTTCATTTGATTTTAGCTCAAATCTGTTTAGCTCAGACTGGTATCGCTAACCAAAATTTTGGAAAGGATACTCTGCAATTAAGGGAGGTTGTTGTTAGAGCAACCCGCCCTTTGGCAAAGTTGAACAGCGAAGGGTTTGTGACAGAAGTCAAAGGTACCGTTTTGGAAAAACTTGGTTTTGCAAAAGATGTTATGGGTATGTTGCCTGGTGTACTGAATAATAATGGTTCCATTGAAGTTTTTGGCAAGGGAAAACCAGTCTTCTATATCAATGGACATATTGTCCGCAATAATATAGAAGTTGAGCAATTGAAGGCTAACCAAATAGATAAGATAACAGTTATAACGAATCCAGGTTCACGTTATGCTTCAACCGTAGGTTCCATCATAAAGATAACAACCATTAAAAAGGTTGGGGATGGTTTCTCCTTTGATAACATCGCTACTATTGGTTATCGTAATTATCTGTATGGCAAAGACAATTTGGACTTGAACTATAGAATTGACAATTTGGATGTTTTTGGAACGTTGGGATTTGAGAAAGGCAAGAATACGAACTCTAGCAAAAATGTTCAGAATTCATGGCTCTCGTCACATCATCAGCAGAATACGACTATGAAATCGACACAGCACTCAAAGTTGATTGATGGTAAATGGGGATTTGATTTTTCCTCGTCTCCAAAACTCTCATTTGGCGCATTTTACCAAGTATCTTATGCTCCAACAAAGACCAATTCGAGCATTATGTCATCATTATATTCTGATGATGTAATTGAAAGTGAGACTTCTGCATACAAGGATATCAAATTAAGAGATTTGGAACATTTGTTAGATGGATATTGCCATGGGGTTTGGGGAAAATGGAATTTGGAAATGACTTTTGATTTAATGTGGAAAAAAACACGTGAAAATCAAAATGTTATAGAGCAAACTGGCATCAATCAGGATTTCGGAATAAAAGATGTTGGGCATGCTAGGTTAATGGCAACGGAATTATATGCGTCACACCCATTTCTTAAAGGTAATTTTAGCTTTGGAGTAGATTTCACCAATAGTAGCCGTGAGGAAAATACAGAAAGTGAAAATAGCATTATGGCAGGCGAGAACAATAAAATACAGGAGCTGAATATGGCATATTACGTTGAAACTATGCAGCATCTAGGCAATGTAACATTCCGTATCGGTGGCAGGTATGAGCATGTGAACAGCGAATATTTTATAGGTGGCAGAAAAAATCACGAACAGTCACATGTTTATGATAAGTTTTTCCCGACAGCTTCATTGTCTCTGCCCATTGGAAAAACTATGGTGCAGCTGAGCTATTCTAAGCAATGCTATCGTCCATTGTACTCTCAGTTGAGCAACACGGTTCACTATGTTAACAAATATCTCTATCAAAGTGGAAATCCGTATTTGCAACCATCCTATAGCGACAACATCACTTTGAATTTGAGGTATCGCTGGCTGGCATTAACTGCTAATTATAAAAAGGTGCAAAACCAAATAATAACATCATATACATATTATGATGATTCGAAGACTATTGCTTTGCTCAAAAAGGAAAATTCTAGAAACAGTCTGTCTAACTTACAGATAATGGCTTCTTTTATGCCCGGATTCCTTTGGAAATGCTATTATCCCGTATTGGCATGTGGTGTTGTCTCGCAATTTTACAAGATTGATTACAGAGGAAATATAAAGCACGTGGACAATCCTTTGGTTGTAGTTAAGTTCAATAATATTTTCAAATTCCATAACAACTATATGGCGACAGTAAATTACAGTTGGCGTAGTGAGGGAAATAGTGAGAATATTAAGATGGGGAGTATTGGACAGATAAATCTTTCTTTGGCTAAGGACTTATCAAAAAAATGGAATGTCAAGTTGTCTGCAAATGACATCTTTAATACCGCCCGCAAAAATACTTTTACCATTTTCAGCGGAATGAATGATGTCTATATTGAAAAGGCTGCGTCTGTAAGGGCAGTGGAATGTATCGTAAGATATAAGTTTAATACAGTTAAAACAAAATATAAAGGTAAAGGGGCAGGGAAAAAGGAAATGGATAGATTGTAACTATTTAAACTCTATCCTTTCTGGGATATGCTTATCGATTGTTTGTCGTAGTTCATATACCCTTATAAATACAGCTTTATGCTTCAATTTAACAGGATTTTTCCCTCTGTTTCTTTGCCATTTCCATCTTTTTCCTTAATTTTGCAGCGGAAAGTCTATAATAGATATATGTAATAGCAATAAGAATGAAGAAGATGAAACAGAAGAAGATGAAACAGAAAAGGATGAGAAAGATAGGCATCGCTTCGGCTTTGGGCTTGGTGGTGCTTGTGGTGCTGGGACTGTATGGCGCCAGCAACTATATGCTCAATTATTCGCTCAACTATCCGAAGGAGGAGAGAATGACGGCTGAGCATTGGAAGAACAGAATGAAGAACGAGTGCCCCTGGATGGTTGGCTGGATGGATTCCGTGTATCAGCACCATTGCGTGAAGGATACCTTTGTCACGATGCCATCGGGCTACAAGGCCCATGCCATCTATCTCTATGCACCGAAGACTACGGAAAAGACTGCCGTGGTGGTACATGGCTATCAGGTGCGCTCCGAGGGAATGCTGCACATCGCCTATCTCTATAATCACGATATGGGGTATAATGTGCTCCTGCCAGATCTGTATGGACATGGAGAGAGTGAGGGCGACCATATCCAGATGGGATGGAAGGATAGATGGGATGTGATCAAATGGTCGGAAATCGCCAATGAGATTTTTAAAGTGAAGAGTGAAGAACAAAGAGTGAAGAATACCCGTCAGGTGATTCACGGCATTTCGATGGGTGCGGCAACCACGATGGCAGTATCGGGAGAGAAGACTCCCGATTACGTGAAGTGCTTTGTGGAGGACTGCGGCTATACCAGCGTGTGGGATGAGTTTTCCGCTCAGCTCAAAGACCAGTTTGGCTTGCCTGCCTTCCCGCTGATGAATACCACTTCTGCTCTTTGCCAGTATCGCTACAGCTGGTCGTTTGACGAGGCGCAGCAGATAGAGCAGGTTCGCAAGAGCACCAAACCGATGCTCTTTATCCATGGCGATAAGGATGCCTTCGTGCCCTACGCCATGCTTCATCCGCTTTATGAGGCAAAGACGAAGGGCAGAAAAGCCATCTTCATCGCTAAAGGCTCCGTTCATGCCATGGCATATCGCGACCATCACGAGGAATACACCCGCATCGTGAAAGATTTTGTTTCTAAAGAAGAATAGGCTATTCTCCTATGTGTTGTCCCACCACATATCCCGTGGTCCAGGCAGCCTGCAGATTGAAGCCGCCGGTGATGGCATCGATGTCGAGCACCTCGCCGGCAAAGAAGAGGTGAGGGCACACCTTGCTCTCCAGGGTATGCAGGTCGATGTTGTTGAGGCTGATGCCGCCGCAGGTAACAAACTCTTCTTTGAAGGCTCCCTTGCCGTTCACCTGATAGAGGTCGTTGGTGAGGGTTTCTATCAGCAGGTTGCAACCCTTCTTTCCCATTTCGCTCCATTTCTTTTCGGGTGCACATCCCATCTTCTGAATCAGGAAGAGCCAGAGGCGGGATGGGAGATTGTAGGGGCGGATGCTTGCCAGCTGCTTCTGTGGGTTGGCGATGATGATGCCCTGGATGTTCTCTTCCACCAGTGAGCGGTTGCTCTCGTGTACCCAGTTTACGGAAATCTTAATCTGATAATTGTTCTCGTGCAGATAGCGGGCAGCATGGGATGAGAGCTTCAGCACGGCAGGACCGCTCATGCCCCAATGGGTGATGAGGAGCGGACCCTCTGCCTTCAGTTTGGTGCCTGGAATGCTGGTATATACAGGCTCTACCACCGTGCCCATCAGGTTCTTGAAAGCCTTGTCGGCAATGTTGAAGGTGAAGAGCGATGGGATAGGCAGCTCTATCGCATGTCCCAGGTCTGAGAGATGCTTGAAGCTCTCCATCTTCGGATGACCGCCCGTGGTGATGGCTACCCGGTGGAAGGCAATCTGCTTGATTTCGGAAACGGGATGAGAGGCAGAAGATGCGCCCGATAGATTTCCCTTTCCTTTTGAAACCTTGAATTCCAGGAGCAGGCGCTCATCCTCCAGTTCGGTGATGGCGGTGAGCTGGTGGTTGCATTGTATCTTCACCCCCAGTCGCTTGGCGGTATTCACCAGACAGTCGATGATGCTGTGCGAATCCTGCGATTGCGGAAACACGCATTGGTCTTCCTGTGTAACCAGTGGCACGCCGTTCTCCTCAAACCAGTCAAAGGCATGCTGGTAGTCGAATCTCTTGAAGAGTCGCTTCATCAGTTTATGTCCGCGAGGGTACGCCTGTTTCAGGTCGGAAATCTCCTCAAAGGAATTGGTAAGATTGCATCTTCCTCCTCCCGTGATTTCCACCTTGGCGAGAACCTTCGAATTCTTCTCGAAAATCGTGATGTCGGCGTGAGGGAAGTTGCGCTTGGCCTCTATCGCCGCAAAGAATCCTGCGGCACCCCCACCAATAATTGCAATATGTAGTGATTGTGGCATATCGTATTTTTGGTTGATTAGGGTGCAAAGGTACTGCTTTTCTTTGATAAAAGAAGAAAAGTTCTCCTTTTTCTTTTGCAGATACGATAGATTTTTGTAACTTTGCGCAAAAATCATAGTATATCAAGAAACCAAATAGATTTATGGCAAAAAGAGAATATGTTGAGGCCAACAAGCGTTGGCTGGAGGAAAAGGCAAAGGAGGAGGGCGTTATGGCGCTGCCTCGTGGTATATATTATAAGGTGTTGAAGCAGGGCGACCCGAAGGGAGCACAGCCTAGCCGACGAAGCATCGTGACGGCTCATTATACCGGTTGGACCATCAACGGCAAGAAGTTTGATTCCAGCCGTGGCGGTACGCCTTTCGCCATGCGATTGAGCGACCTGATTGATGGCTGGATTGTTGCCATGCAGCAGATGCACGTGGGCGACCAGTGGGAACTTTACATCCCAGCCGAGATGGGCTACGGCAAGTTCTCGCAGCCGGGCATCCCAGGCGGTTCTACCCTGATATTCGAAGTAGAACTGCTGGGAGTGGGATAACCCGGATACTTGAAATTATAAAGATCATTAAGATAAGAGAGTTTTGTCCGGCTATAGTCGGTTCAATTCATCTTCCGCACTGTTCATGCCGTTGTATCTTCCCTTGCGCTTGTTGAATTTCCAGGTTACGGTCAACTTGTAGCTCCATAGCTTGTAATCCTCAGTCTGGGAGAAGTCAACGGCATGCTCGTGGATTCGCTCCTTGAAGAGCTGCTGATGGAAGAGGTCGTTGGCACTGAAGGCAACCTGTAATCTGCCGTCCATCCACGATTTGTTGGCACCAAGACTCCAGTTCTGAGTGGGGCTGAACTTCGTTTTGCCCACTTGTCCTCCGTTGTCAAAACTGTAGGAGAGCGACAGCTGATAGTCGTTTGGTAGCGTGAAGTAATTATCAAACGATGCATTCCAAGTTGCTCCGTTGTAACTGATTAGCTCTCCATGATCATTTACGGAGAAGCGCTGGTAAGTGATGCTTGCATGGGCATTCGGACGCCAGCAGCCGAAGACGTGACTCCAGTTGAGATAGGCCATGTATTTCTGCATCTTGTTGAAGTTCATGAATGTACTCACGTATCTTACGGGCTTGTCTTCCGGCACTTCATGCACGTACATGATGGAGTGGTCGATACGGGTGTATCTCAACATTCCCATGAAATCTTTCCACTGCACGGAGTAGGTCAGACGATAGGTGTTGACAGGCTGCAGCTTCGGATTGCTGATCTGATACTGAAAGCGCGAGGTATAGTAGATGTTCCCACTGAGCTGACTGAAAGAAGGTCGGGCGGTGGTAGTGCGGAAGCTGAGCGAGTGATGCCACGACGGTTCTTTGAGAGTGATACCGAACGATGGAAACCACTGGTCGTAATGGCGCTCCATATTGTCGGGAGATTCCTCCGACAGATTGGTGTATCGGGAGGTGAGATGCTCGTATCGGATGCCTGCCCACCAGCTCCATCTGCCAGCTTCACCCTGATATTGCAGGTAAGCAGCCGTCTTGGTATCGTGGTTTTTGTATTCCGTAGTTCCAAGCATATCGGCAGAACTTTCGGTTCTACCCTTGCCTTCCATCAGGCTCCATTCGCCACCATAGTTGATGGAATGTTTATCAGAGATGAGTTGCTTGACTTCGATTCTTCCACTATAGATATCGTAGTTGGAATTAGAGCGGTTGAGGGTTTCCTGCATCTCGCTACCTACTTTCTCCGTGATAGGCTGGCTGTCAGAATTCTTGTTCCTTGCATAGTCCAGATAAATCTGTGATGAGAAATGCTTCGACCATTTAGCCAGATGGAAGAGGTTGAAGTGGTGACTGCGCTGGTGTCCCCATTGCTGGCTCTCCGCATCAAAATACTTCATCTCGCCATCCGCATCAGAAAGCTTCATCTCTCTATTTGTATCTTCTCCTGCTGGGTTAGGATAGCGATAGTACTGCTGCTGTTTCTCGCTTCTGCCGCCATTCAGCCAAAGCCCTTCCCATTGTATTCCCACTTCGTGTTGCTTGCTGAGCAACCAGTCGAAGTTGAGTTCTGTAGCGTTATAATTTGCCTTGTTCTTGCCATGGCGGTCGGTTCCGAAGAGATATTCGCCATCTTTGGCTCTTACGAGCGCTTCCTGTGGCTGATGCACATTGTATCGGTTGTCTGTGTAGCCGTAAAATCCTGTGAGCGAAATCTTCTTCGTTACCCAACCCAGGGTCAATTCCTCGTGGTTGGTGTTCACCTCGCTCAATTCATCATACACCTGCATCTTGCCGAATATACCCTCGTCTGTTCTTCTCGTCAGGATTCTCAGTACGGCTCCCGTCGTTGCATCATATTTTGCACCAGGAGTGGTAATGAGTTCTATTTCATCTATCAGCTTCACATCGAGATGAGAGAGTTCGGCAGAAGTTGCCTTCTTGTCGTTGAGATAGATGATGGGTGCTCCCAGTCCGTTTACTTCCAGAGTTCCATCGGCGGTTTGTTTCATGCCGGGGATGTGCTTCAATACATCTTCCAGCGTTGGCTCCTTTGCCAAGGGAGTGTTGCGGATACGGGTAACCAGGGCATCGTTTCTCATCTTGTACATCGGGCGATGACCTGTTACGGTTACGGCTTGAATCTCGGCTTCCTTATCAGCTTTTGTCTCAGCCTCCTTATCAGCATAGATCTCAGTCTCCTTATCAGCTTTGATCGAATCTTTTTCCGTCTGTATTGAGTCTGCGGAAACTCCGGATGTCGGGAATTTCCCGTTTTGTGCTGTTACACAGGTGGCGATGGCTAGCATCGCGCATAAAACTGTTTCTTTCTTCATTTTCTTCCTTGTTTTTTGTTTTCGTCTGCAAAGGAACAGCTTTTCGGGCTCAAAATCGCAAATAATCATTACTGAAACATTACGCTGGCAAAATAATCTTGCTTCACCTTATTATATATAATGAAATCTTTGTACCTTTGCATCGAAAAAAAAAATGATATGAATAGAAGAATCAAACAAGTCTGGCTGCTCGCCATCCTTTCCTCTTTCCTGCTGATAGGCTTGCAGACCTATTGGCTATACAATAGCGTAACCTATTCGATGGGAGAGATGGGGAAGAAAAACGCCGAAAAGGCGGAACTGGCGATTATTGCTTATCAGACAAATATCGGAGCAACGGTAAAAGAAAAATCACATATCGGTTATGTCGTTACGGCATATTTTTCAGACAGCAAGCTTCCCTGTACTACGATTTGCTCTCCGCTGGATACGGATACAATCATTGGTGGAGTGGTGTATAGCAAGCCGGGATTCGGCAACGTGATGGAGAAGAGAGATACTTTCGATTTGCGTGAGACGGATTCCAACAATTCTTTTGATTGTCTGAATACTTTCATCACTTACCAGCTTACCCGCTTTGACAAGGCGCATTTTGACCGTTTCATCAGTAGGAAACTGGGCAATGATTTCATCGGGGCTGAGATGAAGACGGGCAAGCATCGTCTGTGGCAGACAAGAATCGTGGAACCTCCTACCTTGTTTCATCACGAAATGCTGGTGGAAGTGCCTTTCAATCCTATCCAGTATCAGTCGATGCAAATGAGGATGCAGGTGCCGATGCTGCCCATCCTGAAGGGAATGATGTGGCAGATGATAGGAAGTCTGCTGGTTACCATCATGCTTCTCCTGAGCATAGCTTATCTCATCAAGGTGATGCTCCTGCAGAAGAAGGTGGATAAGATGCGAAGCGACTTCGTGCATACGATGATTCACGAGCTGAAGCGCCCCGTGCAGACGCTGAAGATGTGTGTATCCGTATTCTCTGCTCAAAAGACAGATGAGAAGGATGAGAATGCTCTCATTATGGAGACCGTAAGAGAGGAGAGCGATAACCTGACTGCCTATCTCGCCAAACTCCGTGAAGTAATCAGGGCAGAGGAACATATCCCACTCCAGATAACTTCTTTCGATATCCATGCCGCTTTGCTGAATCTGGTGGCTGTGTATCGAAAGAACAGGCAGAAGGAGGTGAATGTTTCGCTCGATTACCAGCGCACTTCCGATAGGATGATGGGAGATAGAGACCAGCTTCTGAATGTGGTCAGCAATCTGATGGAGAACTCGGTGAAGTATTCCGGCGACATTGTCAATATCCATGTTGCCTGCCGAGATACCGAGAAGGAGGAAGTCATGATTTCTGTATCAGATAATGGTATCGGAATTTCGCCCGACGAGCAGCAGAGAGTCTGGACGAAGTTCTATCGCAGCAATGCTTACCCGGATATGATGCAGCCGGGCATCGGCTTGGGCTTGAGTTTTGTGGATATGATTCTGAAGGCCCATGGGGGCAGAAAAATGATGCTGAGCGAAGTGGGCAAGGGAACCAGGATTTCGATCGTCATCCCGCAGCACTCCTGATGCATCCGGTTTAACGCTATAAACAACAGAAAAAATGATCAAGATATTATTTGCAGACGATGACTTGAAGTATTCTATGTTGCTGAAGAGTTTCCTGCAGCAGCATGGCTACGATGTGACTTATGCCGGAAATGGCATGAAGGCATGGGAGCAGTTCCCGGAGGTGAAGCCCGACCTAGTATTGCTCGACATCAATATGCCGGAGATGGATGGCTATGAGGTGGCTGAGCGCATCAGAGCCATCGACCCGAAGGTGCTTATCTTCTTCCTCACCGACCGTACGGAGAAGAACGATCGACTGAAAGGTTTCTCCCTGAAGGCAAACGATTATCTTGCCAAGCCCTTCTATCCGGAAGAGTTGCTGGCAAGAATAGAGGAGCGGTTCTCCATGAATGAGAGTGAGACGATAGAAGAGGAGGTGTATCATTTCGGAGAAACCACCTTCTGCTATAACAACAATGAGCTTCGTACCCGTTCCTCTCGTGTGCTCATTACCAGCCGACAAGCCGACATCCTCCGTCTGCTGGCGAAGAATATCGGCAATGTAGTAAGCAAGGAGATGATACAGGAGGCGGTGTGGGGTACCGTAAGCTATGCCAACTCCCTGGCTGTGAATGTGCAGATGACGTATCTCCGCCATGCTCTTCAGCATGATGTGACCGTTAAGATTGAGTCGCTGAAGAAAAAGGGATACGTCTTATCTGTTATTTCTCCAGAGTAACGATGATGTAGCTTCTGCCATCCTCCTTCAGACCTCTTTCCTGAATGGCTTTGGTGCCCTCTTTCAAGATCTCGATGGCTCTGATCTTGCTGGGAGAAATCTTGTTGAATTCCTCTTTAGTCAGCTCCTGCTCTCTGCCCTTGATCAGATAGTGAGGGTCTGGCTTGGGGGCAGGAGGTGTGGTAGTGGTGATGATATGAATCTCTATCACATCTCTTTTGGGTGCCGGCAGGACGTTGGTGTTTACCTGGTAATTCTTGATGGTTTTACCGATGAGTTCCTTGCCGGTGAAGTTTGGAATGCGCTCGCCGTCGATGCTGTAGATACGCAGGGTATCTGCCTTGGATGCCATACTGCTGGTTATGCCCAGCAGGGCAAATGCAATGGTGAAAATATACTTTTTCATAAGCGTGAAATGTTTTGTAATTCAGCGTGAAATGTTTTATCATTCGTTTAACTGTGCCAATGGAAGTAGCTGATAACTACCATATTGCGTTTCTGTAATATTGATGGTGTAATGCTGCATGTTGCCTTCGTTGTCCAGGGTTGAGATAACGATGTTATTGCCTTGACGGTTGATGGTCAGCTGCTCGGCAGAAGGCAGGGCGGCAGAGGCTACTTCATAAATCTGATTGAAATCTTCATGAATGCTTCTTTCTGCTTCAGATGAAGTCTTCCCGGCATTGCCGGAAGTCTTTTCATTTTTTCTTGAAGTCTTCCCCGTATTTTCTGAAGTCTTCTCCGTATTGCCAAAAGAGGTCTCTTCTGTATTTTCTGCAGTCTTCCCTGCATGTTTCTCGCTTCTTCCTGCGATATTCTTTCTTTTGGCAAGGGATATCTTGCTTGTCTTCATTTCCTGTGGAGTCACGATATCCTGGGTTGCAGCCAGGAAGAGGGAGTCGGCACGTTCCATCTTTTCGTACGCATTCAGATGCTCGTTTCCATCTTCAGAAGATGGCTGCGAGCGAACCACCTGCTCTGCAGGAACCAGGTTGGCGAAGCCTGGTTGTTGTTCAGAAGAGGATGAGAAATAATCCTTGATAGGGAAGAGCAGGAAGATGAGACCTGCCAGCATCGCTGTAGCGAGAAGAATGGCTGAGAGGCGTACCCATCTTGTTTCGTGCTTCTTAGAAGCTGCAAGGGACATCTCTTTCATTTGCAGCTGTCCATCAGCTCCTTCTTTTCTGTCCAGTTCTTTCATCTCTTCTTTTCCGTCCAATTCTTCCATCATTTCCATTTCTGTTTGATGGAAATTCGGAGTATAGTTCTCCATTCCCAGCATCAGGTTTCTGATGTCGAGATCCTCATCCGTTAAATCCTTATCCTTGCAATGGCGATAGAAATCAGCCAATGCCTGTTCTTCCTCCACACTGGTATCAGCATCGAGGTAGCGTTCTATCAGCTCGTGGCGATAGGTTATATCTTCTAGTTTCTTCATTTCTTTCATTTTTAGAGTTCCTTTTTTAGAATTCAATTTGAAAGAGCTCAATTTGAGCACCAGCCTTTTATGATTTCATCATTTTCAGCAATGATCTTCTTGCTGCAGAAATCATCGTCTTGGTGCTCGTCTTGTTGGCTCCACAGATTTCGGCAATCTCATCAAGGCTCTTTCCCTCGCTTCTCAATAGCAGCATTCTTCTCTGCGTATCCGGAAGCCTGTCCATCGCTTTGTTGAGTCGCCTTTGCGTATCTTCGCCGATGATGGTCTGGTCGGTACGCTCGGTTGCCGTACAGATTTCTGCAGGATGCTTCATCTGTTCCAGCGATGCCGTCTGGGCTTTGTTGCGTCTCAGATGGTCGATGCAGAGATTCCTGGCTATCGTCATACCTAAAGCCTCGATGCTCTGGTATTCAGAGAGCCTTTCGCGCATCTTCCAGAGCTTCACCAGGGTTTCCTGCACGATGTCATCGGCTTCTTCGGCAAGGGTTCCTGCCGAGAGATAGCGTTGACAATGTGCCGTCAACCTGGGGCGCATTTCCTGGGCGATATGTTCAAATTCTGTTTCTTCCATTTGTTCCTTTTTATGTGTATGACGCAAGAAGAGGCGAAAGGTAAACAAAAAAAATGCTACCTTCGCACATTTCTGTGCAAAGATAGCATAAAAACTTGAGATATAGACATATCTTTTATTTTATTTGTGGATGAAGTGGTTTATTCCTCTGTTTTTGCCATCATTACAATGATATTACAGGTGCAGAAAATCAGTGATGTAACAGCTTTGTAATACTTATGTTTTACGGTAGAAATATCTTCTCCTTACCTTTGCAGTCGAAATGAAGAAGATGTCTTTTTGCATCAGTAGGAAAAGATTTCATTCGGAATAAACAAAATCAGATTTACGTGTATATATAATAAGGTAAGAAATGAAGAAGAAAACGTATTTGTTGATGGCACTCACGATGGTGTCGATGGGAATGAATGCCCAGAATTCAGGAAAAAGCTCTGTTGAGAAGGGCATTGAGGAATTCACCAAGTCGATGACCATTGGTGGAACCATCCGCTCAAAGTATGAGTACCAGACCGAAGAGGGGGAGGGACGATTCGAGGTGCGTACTGCCCGCATCAACGTGGCTGGCAACGTAACACCTCAGGTGAGCTATAAGGCAGAGATTGACCTTTGCGATGAGGGCAAAATCAAGATGCTGGATGCTTATACTCGCATCACTCCTTGGAAAACCCTGCAGTTCACCATCGGTCAGGAGCGTGTGCCATTCACCATCGATGCTCACCGTTCTCCTCATCAGCAGTACTTTGCCAACCGTTCGTTCATCGCCAAGCAGGTGGGTAACGTGCGCGACGTGGGTGCTGAAATCGGATACACCTGGAATGTAGGTTTCCCTATCGTGGTGAATGCCGGTATCTTCAACGGTTCTGGCTTGACCAACCAGAAGGATTACTGGACCAAGGGTGTCAACTATTCTGCCAAGGCTCAGTTCCTCTTTCCGAATGTGAACCTGGTGTTGAGTACCCAGAAGATCAAGCCATCTGATATTACGGTAACGATGTATGATGGCGGTATCACCTTCCACAAGGGCGGTTTCATAGCTGAGGCAGAGTATCTTTACAAGCATTACAGCAAGGATGCCTTCCACGATGTGCATGCTTTCGATGGATTCGTATGCTATGATATTCCGGTTCGCAATCAGAAGAGCATCATCCGGAAGGTTTCGCCATTGGCAAGATATGATTTCATGAGCGACCACAGTGATGGTACCCGATATGGTGCTTCTGATACCGAGCTCGGTGCCTTGAAGATCAATGATTACAAGCGCCATCGTGTTACTGGCGGTGTAACCTTGAGCCTTGCCAAGCCATTCATCTCAGATATTCGTATCAACTACGAGAAGTATTTCTATCGCAAGGGTGGCATTGCCAAGACTTCAGAAAAGGATAAGATTGTTGTGGAGTTCATGACAAAGTTTTAATTTTTTAGGCACGGATTACACGGATTTTTTTGACTTGCGCAACTTAAAAAACTCATAGCGCCAGCCTCCGTGTAATCCGTGTAATCCGTGCCTAAAAGTTATAGCATTCCCTTTGAGCTAGGAAGCTCGAAGTGGTAGATGTCTCTCTTCACCGCCATTTTCAGCGAGCGAGCAAGCGCCTTGAAGATGCCTTCTATCTTGTGGTGCTCGTTCTCACCCTCAGCCTTGATGTTGAGGTTCATCTTTGCCGCATCACTCAGACTCTTGAAGAAATGCTTGAACATCTCGGTTGGCATTTCGCCCACCTTCTCTCTGTTGAACTCGGCATCCCAGATCAACCATGGACGACCACCGAAATCCAATGCTACCTGACAGAGACAGTCGTCCATCGGCAGACTATAGCCGTATCTTTCTATTCCGCGCTTATCACCTAAAGCCTGCAGCAGGCATTCGCCCAGAGCAATACCCGTATCTTCAATGGTGTGATGCTCATCCACATAGAGGTCGCCCTTGGTGTGGATGGTGAGGTCCATCATGCCGTGCTTGCCTATCTGTTCCAGCATGTGGTCGAAGAAACCAAGACCGGTAGAAATGTCGCATTTGCCGCTGCCATCGAGATTTACCTTGATGTAGATATCCGTCTCCTTGGTGGTGCGCTTCACCTCGGCAATGCGGTCGCCGGCAAAGAGAATCTCAGCAATCTTATCCCAGTCCATGCCGTCTTTTCCGAGAATCAGACTCTTGCAACCCAGATTTTCTGCAAGCTGGGCATCGGTTTCACGGTCGCCGATTACATAACTGTTTGCCATATCGTAGGCTGGATTGTCGATGTATTCGGTCAGCATGCCCGTGCCTGGCTTTCTCATTGGCGAGTTATCCTCCGGGAAGTGGCGGTCGATGTGCTGCTTGGCGAAGTGGATGCCCTCGCTCTCCAGGGTCTGGATGATGAAGTTGTGTACTGGCCAGAAGGTATCCTCCGGGAAGGAGTCGGTGCCCAGTCCGTCCTGGTTGCTCACCATCACCAGCTCGTAGTCGGTGTGCTGGGCAATGAAGGCGAGGTTGCGGAATACGCCCTTGGTGAATACCAGCTTCTCGAAGCTGTCAATCTGTTCGTCCGCAGGTTCCTGAATCAGGGTTCCGTCGCGGTCGATGAAGAGTAATCTTGTCTGTTTCATGTCTCTTTCTATCTCTTTTATGTTAATATGTTAATATGATTAATACTTCTTGTTTTCCTCTTCTTCTGCAGCCATTTCTGCAGCCATCTGCTCTATGCCGGCTACGGCCATCTGCTGCTGACTCTCCTTCAGTTTTTTCTTTTCCTCATCCTGCACCTTGTAGGATGCATACTGGTAAGCCAGTGCGATGCCGAGCCAGGTGAGGGCATAGATGATGAGCAGGCTGGTGAGGGTGAAGACGAGGAAGAGGAGTGGGGTGAAATAGCTCGGTACGCCGAGCGGATCGCCCTGGAGTGCACCCAACTGTGAGTAGAGCTGGGCGATGATGAGGATGATGGTAGGCACGGCTGCGATAAAGGTGGCGATGCCTACTATCATCATGCCCAGGAAGCAGGTCATGAGGAAGCCTCCGAAGTGGCGGAGGATGCGGACCAGTGATCTGCCCGGCTTGCGCTTTTCGCCCTGAGGGCAGAGCTGCTTGTGGGGCAGGAGATGCCAGAATGATACTGCCGCCATCACAAGGGTGGCTGCGTAGATGATGGTTTGCAGGATGAATGAAGCCATCGGATTCGCTTCTCCCCAATCGTGAAGCGACTTGTTGGGGAGGAGAAAGTAAAGTACGATTGCCAGCAATACTGCGAAAGGCACGTGGGTAACCCATGTCTGCTTCACAAGCGAACGGATATCGCTCGTTACGGTATTGTAGGATGCTTTCATGCAGGCAGTTATGCTGCGTTGCTTAAATAATTCATTTACTTCCATAGTTATATGATTTGATGCTGTTTAACTATTCCGAAAAATCACTTTTGACCTTTTGACCTTTTGACCTTTTTGGTCTTAAAAGTTTCTTCTGAATTCCGAGCAGGTGATGGCTGTAGCGATCGCTACGTTCAGGCTGTCGGCTGTGGCTCTTCCTTCCGGGAAGTTCGGGATGAGCAGTCTTCGGTTCACCTTCTTGGCAAGGGCAGGCGAAATGCCTTTTCCTTCGTTTCCCATCACGATGAGTCCCCGGTTTTCCAGCTGCTGCTGATAGATGTTGTCGCCATCGAGCAGGGTGCCATATACGGGTACATCTGCAGGCAATGACTCTACCAGAGCCAGCAGGTTGCCATATTCCACCTTCACTCTCGCTATGCTGCCCATCGTGGCCTGTACCACCTTCGGGTTATACACGTCGGCAGTATCCTGACTGCAGTAGATGTGGGTGATGCCAAACCAGTCGGCAATGCGGATGATGGTGCCCAGGTTGCCCGGGTCTTGCACGCCATCCAGGGCGAGGCTCAGTTCCTGGGTGTTGATTTTAGAAAAGCCGAAGTTCTTCTCCTCCGCCTCTTCCTGAGAGCTGTTGGAATCCTGCTTATTGCAGCCGGTATCCTGTCTGAAAACAGCCAGCACCTGCTGCGGATGCTGCAGGAAGCTCACCTTCTTCAGCTCCTCTTCGGTCACCTCTATCACTTCTATCTGCGCCGCAAGGTGCTTGCCGTGGAGCCACTCCTGGGTGGCCACAATGAGGTCGGCAGGTTGCAGGGCGAGCAGGTCATCTACTACCTTGAAACCTTCCGCCACGAACTTTCCTTCCTTGTTGCGGTTCTTCTTCAGTTCGAGCGAACGAATGTATTTTATCTTATTCTTGCTAATCATTTGTTGTTGTTTCTAATCTTTAATGGATGCAAAGGTAGCATAAAAAGCAGACAATACAAAATAAAAAGTGCTAAATATTTTGTATTTTCTTCGTTTTACACTATCTTTGCAATCTAAAAGGATTAGATTCGTGAAAATACAGAAGATTTCAGTTCTCGCCCTGCCACTGGTTCTGGCTGGATGTTCTGCCAGCAAGTATGTGCAGGAGGGGGAGTATATATTAAATAAGGTGGAAGTGAAGAGCGACTCTGCAGAATATGATGCAGGGGCGCTCAAGCAGTATGTGCGACAGAAAGAGAAGCCAAAGCTCTTTGCACTCTTTAAAAATCCGTTCAGCAAGAAGCCCGTCATCTATGATTCCATCCAGGCACGACTCACTTGCCAGGACCTGCTCACGGCGATGCAGAACCAGGGATTCCTGCACGCTGGCGTATCCCTCTATACTACCGTTCACGGAGAGGATTGGGCGAAGGGTGGTAACAAGAATGAGATGGATGGCAAGAATGAGAATGCGGATGGCGAGAACGGGAATGCGAAGGGCAGGAAGCGGAAGAAAGCCCCGAAGCTGGATGCCACTTATCTGTTGCATCCCGGTGAGCCGTTCCTCATTGGCAAGGTGGAGTATGACATTGAGGATAAGAACATACAGGATAGATTGCAGCTGGATAATCCTGATAACCAGATGCTGAAACCGGGAATGCGTTTCACGGTAGAGGCGCTGGATAATGAGCGCAAGCGTATTTCCAATCTCCTCATTGATGATGGATACTTCCGCTTCAACAAGGATTTCATCCACTTTTCTGCAGATACCATCACGGGCAGCAAAGACATCGGCGTTACCCTGCATCTGATGAACTACAAGGCTAACAGTAATGCGCCGGAAACCCCGCACTCTCGATATGTTATCAGGAAGATCAACTATCTTAGCAACGACAGCGACCGCATCCACCTGCGCCATCAGGTGCTCCTGAATGCCACTGCCCTGAAGGAGGGAAGTCCCTACAGCGCCTCTGCCCTGCAACGTACGTATAATAATTTCGCACGCCTGCAGGCGGTGAAATATACCAATATCCGATTTGTGGAAGCTCCCGATAGCGGAATGCTCGATTGCAATATCCAGATTAGCACCAACAAGCCTTCTACCATCTCCTTCCAGCCGGAAGGAACCAATACGGCTGGCGATCTGGGTGCTGCGGCTTCGCTCACCTATACCAACAGAAACCTCTTCCGGGGTAGCGAACAGTTGAGTATCGAGCTGCGTGGTGCCTACGAGGCTATCACCGGACTGGAGGGCTATCAGGACCAGAACTATCAGGAGTATTCGATAGAGAGCAAGCTGGTGTTCCCACGCTTCGTAGCACCGCTGCTGTCTAGGAATTTCAGAAGAAGGCAGACTGCCAATACGGAGTATTCGGTGGCCTGGGACCTCCAGAACCGTCCGGAGTTCCATCGTCGCGTCTTCTCCATGGCATGGCGCTACCGCTGGGCTGAACCCCGCCATCATCTCAACTGGCGATTCGACCTGCTCGACCTCAACTATGTGTATATGCCTTGGATTTCAGAGACTTTCAAGCGCGACTATCTGGATGACGTAGATAACAGAAATGCCATCCTGCGCTATAATTACGAGGATATCTTCATCATGAAGATGGGATTCGGATTGACCTATAGCGATGGGATAGATGCCTTCCGACTGAATGTGGAGTCTTCGGGCAATCTGCTCAGCGCTTTCTCCAAGGCGCTGAATTTCAAGATAAATTCTCAGGGACAGCGTACCTTCATCAATATCGCCTATGCCCAGTATGCCAAGGCTGATTTCGACTACACCCATCTGGTGCGCTTCGACGACCGCAATGTGCTGGCGCTGCATGCAGGCATCGGCGTGGCGTATCCTTACGGCAACAGCAAGGTGCTGCCTTTCGAGAAACGGTATTTCTCGGGTGGTGCCAACTCGGTGAGAGGCTGGGGCGTAAGAGAGCTGGGACCTGGCGGATACAAGGGCAATGACGGGCGCATCGACTTCATCAACCAGACGGGTGATATGAAGCTCGACCTGAATGCCGAGTACCGCACTCCTTTGTTCTGGAAATTCGAAGGTGCCCTGTTTGTGGATGCAGGTAATATCTGGACGCTCAGAAAATATGATGAGCAGCCCAACGGACAGTTTAAGTTAGATAAGTTCTACAAGCAGATTGCTGCGGCGTATGGTATGGGTCTGAGGTTGAACTTCGATTATTTCATCCTCCGATTCGATATGGGTATGAAGGCTATCAATCCTGCCTACGAGAGTGGGGATGAGCATTGGGCGATTATTCACCCAAAGCTCAGTCGTGATTTCGCCTTTCACTTCGCGGTAGGTTTACCATTCTAATCTTCCATACCCCGTTCTCGATACGCATCGGCAGGTGGAAGTCGGCCTCTTCTACGAGGTGGGCTTCCTGCCCGATGGTGTCCATCTGCAGAAAATTATATACGGTGATGCTGACGGTGGCGTTCGCTCCGTCGTCGCTGAAGTCGATGTCGTTGATTTCTACCGTGGCATCCTCAGCCTTGGTACGCAGCAGGTCCACATCCGCCTGATGCACGTTGCTGGCAGCATAGCGTAGCCAGGATTCCGAACTCTGGGTGCAGTACTTCAGAGTCTTGGGGAACTGCCAGTTGAAGTAGTAGGTGGCGAATGAATCGATGTCATTCTCCAGCTGATTTTCGTCACCCTGATGAGATTGGCATCCCGTAAGGGTGTAAACGCTTGTCAGTATGGCTGCTACGGCGATAGCCATACAGGATATTGTTTTCCTAATCATGTTTTCGAATTCTTAAAATTTCTATTTATTTGCTTATTTTGGGCACAAAGATAGTAAAAAACTTTGTAATAAGAATCTTTTTTGCTAACTTTGCAGGGAAAATAACAATTAAAATGCTAAAATTTATATCCTTTGGCAGTGGAAGCAGTGGCAACAGCTACTATCTTTACACTGAAACGGATTCGCTATTGATAGACGTAGGAGTAGGTATCAGAACCCTGAAGAAGCACTTCCATAACTATGGATTGCGCTTCGAGGATGTGCATCATATCCTCATTACCCATGACCACGCCGACCATGTAAAGTCGGTGGGGAGCTTGAGTACTGACTATCATCTACCAGTATATGCAACCCGTAAAGTTCATGCAGGTATCGAGCGCAACTACTGCGTCCGAAAGAAAATCGTGCCCAATCATGCGCACATCATAGAGAAAGGTGTGCCGTTCGTGGTGGGCGAGTTCAGGGTTACTCCGTTTGGGGTGCCTCACGACAGTACGGATAATGTGGGCTATTTCGTGGAGCACGAGGGCGTCACTTTCTGTCTGATTACGGATGTGGGACACATCACGGAGGAGATTCAGGAGTTCATCGGCAAGGCGAACTATCTGGTGCTCGAATCGAACTATAGTGTGGAGATGCTTCAGACAGGAAAATATCCTCAGTATCTGAAGGACAGAATCCTGGGTCCGAACGGTCATCTCAGCAATGATGAGTGTGCCCATGCGCTTGCCGACTTCGCCACTCCGAGCCTCCGCCACGTATGGCTCTGCCATCTCAGTGAGGAGAATAATCATCCTGAACTGGCGAGAAAGACCGTGGAGCAGATTCTCAGGAGCAAGGGCATCATTGCCGGAAAGGACTTCGAGCTGGAAGTACTGAAGCGGAAGACGCCTAGTGAGATTTTTAAATTGGTGTAAATAAAAGAGAGAGGAGGGTGTGTCATTGACACACCCTCCTCATTCTTTTATATCTTATTCAATGCCTGCTTGATATCATCCAGGATATCTTCTACATCCTCGATACCTACTGACAATCGGATCAAGTCTGGGGCAACGCCTGCCTCCTTCAACTGCTCGTCTGAAAGCTGGCGGTGGGTATGGCTGGCAGGGTGGAGCACGCAGGTGCGGGCATCTGCCACATGAGTCACGATGTTGATCATATCCAATGAATCCATGAACTTGATGGCTGTCTCACGGTCGCCCTTCAATCCGAAGGCGATGACGCCGCAGGTGCCGTTTGGCATGTACTTCTGGGCAAGGTCGTAATACTCGTCGCCCTTCAGCCCGCTATAGTGAACCCAAGCCACACGCTCATCATTCTGCAGGAACTCAGCCACCTTCTGTGCATTCTCGCAATGCTGGCGCATGCGCAGGTGCAGGCTCTGCAGACCCAGGTTCAGGATGAATGAGTTCATTGGCGCAGGGATGGAACCCAGGTCGCGCATCAGCTGTGCCACGAGCTTGGTGGTGTATCCCATCTTGCCGAAAGCCTTCACGTAGGTGAGTCCGTGGTAGCTTTCATCCGGTGTGCAGAGACCAGGGAATTTTTCGGCATTCGCCATCCAGTCGAAGTTGCCGCTATCCACTACAACGCCGCCTACCTGCGATGCAGTACCGTCCATATACTTGGTGGTAGAGTGGGTAACGATGTCGGCACCCCACTCGAATGGGCGACAGTTGATAGGTGTGGCGAAGGTGTTATCTACGATGAGAGGCACGCCGTTCTTGTGAGCGATGCGGGCGAACTTCTCGATGTCGAGCACGGCACAGCCAGGGTTGCTGATGGTTTCGCCGAACACTACCTTGGTGTTAGGGCGGAAAGCCTTCTGGATTTCCTCCTCGCTGGCGTTAGGGTTTACGAAGGTGCACTCGATGCCGAGCTTCTTCAGGGTAACGCCGAAGAGATTGAAGGTGCCGCCGTAGATTTCGTTGGAGGTAACGATGTGGTCGCCAGCCTCGCAGATGTTGAATACGGCATAGAAGTTGGCAGCCTGACCGCTTGAGGTCAATACGGCGCCCACACCACCTTCGAGCTGAGCGATCTTCTTTGCCACAGCATCATTGGTAGGGTTCTGGAGTCGGGTATAGAAGTAGCCCTCCTTCTTCAGGTCGAAGAGCATCGCCATCTCCTCAGAGTTGTCGTATTTGAATGTAGTACTCTGATAGATAGGCACTTCTATCGGTTCGCCGTTCTTCGGCTCATAGCCTCCCTGCACGCAGAGGGAAGCAACACGTAATTTCTTTTCCATTGTCGGTTATTCTTTTATGTTGTTATAATTGTTCTTCTTTCTTTGTTGTTAACGCCCTGAAAGGGCAGAAGCTCTTAGCCCAGGGCATCGCCCTGGGTATTCAGGACGCAAGCCTGTCGCCCTGTAAGGGCAAAAGCTTTATTATTTCATGAAGACGAAATACACGGCAGCGATGAGGCAGACGAATGCGGCAAAGTGATTCCAATGCAAGCCCTGCCCCTGGAAGAGGAGGTTGGCGATGATGGCGAAGACGATGAGCGACACGCACTCTTGTATCACTTTGAGCTGTACCAGATTGAATGGACCGCCGTTGTCGATGAATCC
Organism: Prevotella sp. TF12-30; assembly: GCF_003436715.1. NCBI lineage: Bacteria > Pseudomonadati > Bacteroidota > Bacteroidia > Bacteroidales > Prevotellaceae > Prevotella > Prevotella sp. TF12-30. The sequence goes on from NZ_QSQJ01000008.1 coordinate 29,273, forward strand.
GATGCGGTTGGCTGGTACCTGGCAGCAGTATTCGAAGAAGGCGATCGCCCAACTGAAGGCGATGACTCCGATGAGTGGCCAGTTGCTGCTGGTGCCCGTCTGCTGGAGTTTGAGATGTCCATACCATGCGAGCGTCATGAAGATGTTGCTCAGCACGAGGAGCAGGATAGTGTATATTCCGTTCATATTCTCTTATGTTTTTGATTTCTTAATTGATAAGATTTCTCTTATATTCTCTTATGTTCTTTGATGCTCTACATATATAATAATGTATAAGTGGCTGCAAAGATACACTTTTTCTCTTGAAAATGTATGGAAAATCAGGAAAATGCGCATGAAAAAGAAAAAAGTTGCCGAAAAATTTGGTGGTGTCAGAAAAAAGCAGTACCTTTGCAACCGCTTTTGAGAAATAACTCAAATGCTAAGCTTGCTGCACCCTTAGCTCAGTTGGTAGAGCAACTGACTCTTAATCAGTGGGTCTAGGGTTCGAATCCCTAAGGGTGTACAAAAAAGCTCCGAAGAAGTTCATCTTTCTTCGGAGCTTTTTTTGTTGTTGTAAAAACAATAGGCATTGCTTTCAGCGATGCCTCTTCTTTTGGAATAGGCATTGCTTTCAGCGAAGCCTCTTCTTTTGGAATAGGCATTGCTTTCAGCGAAGCCTCTTCTTTTGGAATAGGCATTGCTTTCAGCGATGCCTCTTCCTGCACTCAGGGCATTCTCCCTTGATGACGAAGGAGACGGAGTGGGGATAGAATCCTTCCGGCAATTCGAAGCTCGGAATATGGATATCCTCCATGCAGAACGAACGGTGGCATGATTCGCAGTAGAAATGAATATGACCATCATGATGATCACACTCACCTTCCTCCTCACACACTTCGTAGTTCAATATCCCTCTTCCATCCTCGAAGGCATGAACGGCATCATGCTCCAGAAAGAGCGTCAGCGTGCGGAAAATGCTCGACTTATCCACCGACACCATCTTCTGCTCCAAATCCTTCAGACTCAGCGGATTCTGCTCATTCACCAGAGTCTTCATCACCAGTATGCGGTTGGAGGTGGGCTTGATGCCCTTCGCCTCCAGCTTATGAATAATCTCTTCTGTTTCCATTTTTTCTTTCTTTTAAGATAACTTGCTGAACTTGCGAAACTTGCCAATAACTTAGAGTATCTGCATTTTTGCGCCAAACGACAGGCCGAAGACATCCCAGAAACCGGCATTGCCGTTGCGGTAGAACCGCATGAAATAGATATCATTCGTACTCAACTCATAGAAGAGCGTAAGACTCTTTACGCGCTTGCGCCTGTTGTTCGGAATCTGATACGTAAACCGTTCGCCAAATCCCAGATTCGGGCGGATTCGGGTAGAGAAGGGATAGTATCCGCTCTCGTACTTGGTAGGCTGCTTTGTCCAGAAATCGTGACCCAATACCGTGTTCAGGTACAGCGTGCACTCCAGGGGTTCAAACTGCCATCCCTTTCCCCAGTCCTTTCGCCAGGGAATGAAGTTCTCCTTCAGCGTGATTGTCATTTTTACTTCATCCGAATCATATTTCGGAACGATGCCGAAGAGCAGATGCGTCTCCCACTGGCTTCGCTTGCCGTAGTCCCATCCGATACCCAGCGAGATGATACCCATGTTGCCGCAGGTCTGTATCACGCTCTGCGTAGGCATCAGCACATCCCAGTGTTTGCGATAGCGGAGGATGCGCCTGTCGTATCGGGTGAGTGAATCTTCCTCTGAACTCTCCTTTCCTAAACTCTCCTTTCCAAACCCCTCCTCGCCGGCGCTTGCCGTTGTGCTTGCCGATAGCAGGAGGAGCGCCCATATACTGAACTTAAAAATCGATGACTTCAACATGATAATCCTTTGGTGTGATGGTGAAAATGTAATATTGACGGAAGTGTACGCTGCTTGCCATATAGAACAAGGTGCCGTTGTTGTAAAGGTCTTCCTTCCTGGTGTGATGACCGTGACCGTCCAGGCAGAACAGCAGGCGAGGGAACTCGTGGATGTAATAATTGAATACCTTCGCTACGTTGTTGTTAAACTGCTCGGAGTAGGGAGGTGCATGCATGCATACCACGGTGCGGTCGAAGTCGAGCGAATCGGCAGAGCGTTCAGCCTCCATGAAGTCGAAGTTAGGCACCGGACGGGAGTAGTCATACTCGATGGCATTGGTGTTGAGGCAAACGAACTTTACCTTTCCGGCGATGAAGCTGAAGTCGGGATTGCCGTAGATGGCCTCGTAGGTCTGGTTGCCCGTGCCCAGACAGTCGTGGTTGCCCAGCAGCACCACCGAAGGCATCTTGAGTTTCTGCATTCTTTCTCGTGTCCACTTCATTTCGCGGGTAGCGCCGAAGTCGGAGATGTCGCCGCAGTGGATCACGAAGTCGATGCTGTCTTGGCGGCTGTTGATGTCATTAACCGCCTTCTGCAGGTCGTCGTACCACTGATGGCTGTCGCTGATCACGGCAAACCGGATGGTATCCTTGCTCTTCACCGTCTGCTCTATCTTCTGTATGTTCTTGGCATTCAGATTGGTTTCTCCCTTTACGCGAACATCGTAAGGGTGAACATCGAATACGGTATCGCAGCCCGTAAGGAGCAGGGCGGCGATACAGACAAGTAGATAAATTTTGATGTGAGATTTCATATCTTATACCTTATTTTAAATACATTATAGTCTATCTGATATTCTAGCCAGTTTGATATTCCAGGCTATTTGATATTCTAGTCTATTGATTTCGCGTGCAAAGGTACGAAAAAAAACTTGAATAACGAATGAGGTTTTTCCAAAAAGACCACTTTTAAGGAGAAAAAGATAAAAAAAAGAAGGTGCGCCAGATTCACTTCCTTGTTATCTGGCACACCTTGATGTTTTTAGAGATCTCCGTTGTTTTTAGAGATCTGCGTTGTTTTTAGAAATCTACGTTGTCGCCGTTACCATCGCCATCGGTAGAACCGCCACCCTGGCTGGTGTTGCCTCCCTGGCTGGAATCACCTCCCTGGCTGGTACCTCCGCCCTGCGAAGTTCCACCGCCCTGCGAAGTACCTCCGCCCTGGTTGGTGTTATCTTTGTTGTCACCCTCCCCGGTGTCGTTCTTGTCGGCAGAGGTAACCTGCTTCACGATCTTGCCGTTGCGGTCGTAGCAGGTGATGTTGACGCTGGTCTTGGCGAGCTCCTCCTTGATGTCGGCGTTAGGCACGAAGATGATGTAGCGGCGGTTGATGAGTGAGCTGCTCACCTTGTTGACATCCTCCACGGCGGTAGAGTTCAGACCGAATCGGAGGGAGCCGAGTCCCGGTACAGCCACGGAGTGACCCTCGGTGGCCCATGCGGTGATGACTGCTCCGATGGCACCCCAGGCGGCGTTGATCACCTGCTTGGCGAGTCCGCTGCGCACGGCAGCTTCCTCGATAACCTTACTCTGGGTAAGCTGACCGTAGAGGTCTGCCTGCATAACGTATGCCCACTTCTGCTTACCCTTCTCAAAAGCGACGTTGCGCTCGATTGCTTTTACTTTGATACCCATAATTCAAATAGTTTTTAAAGTGAATAATTTAAATTTCAATAAACTCGATTTTAGTGGTTAATTCAGTTCCTGTCTAGCTCGATATCGTGAAAGATTCGAGCACTACATGCAGCTCGTAACTCCGAGTGAAGTACAGAGTGCAGTGAGTACAGTCACGATGACTTGCAGAATCGTCTTCCAAGTTTCCTTTTTCATTTTCTTCATTCCTTTCTTTTTAGTGAATAATCCAGTTTCTGTATCGGGCATCCCCTCCCTGCAGTTCCGCGGTATCCTGCCCGGCAGAGAGCCCCATCAATGAGTTTCATTGACGATGCAAAGATACAACATTTTTGGGCGAAATGCAATAGTTGTCCCGGCATTTGAATCGGCTTGTCCCGGCAGTTGTGAAGTGAGGCATGAAATCCCCTTCGATAGAGCTGCCTTTTCCTGCGTCGCGACGTAGGAAATATTACGTGGCGACGCAGGAATTGCTACGTGGCGACGCAGGAAAAGGGGCGAGGAGGGGAGAGGGAAAAGGTGAATGGGGGTATGGTAAAAGTGAACGAAGTGAACGAGGTGAATGGTGAATTTGGTGAATCTGATGGAAAACGGATACCTGAAAAAAGATTTTTCATTAAGAATATCTTATATAATAATGTACGCGCGTAGCTACTACTATCTCTTTTCAGATGAAATGTATTGATAGAGTTGGAAAAGCGTGTGATTCACCTCGTTCACCATTCACCTCGTTCACTTTTTCTCTTTGTATTATTTTTCTGTTTTTTTGAAAAAAAGAATGGAAATATGATAGATTGTCAACTATTATTAGTACTTTTGCAATAGAATTAACAATTTAAGAAAAAATGGCAACCCCAACAGCAAGAATATTTGTTTATAGGCTTAGCTTTGAATCCTATCTAAAGGATTTGAACGATGAGCCAAGTGTAGAATCAATGAAGGATCTGGCAGATGAACTTTTTGATCTGATAGATGAAAAACTGTCTTTCCAGGATGGCAAAGGTCGTCCTGTAGAGGCTGATAATCTCACGAAGTTTGGTAAGGAGATGCTCTACTTTAGAATGGAGAAGCAGTCGCAAAGAACATTGAATGCAGAAAAGTCGCATAAGGAAAATCATGTCATAGATTTCCCTTACTTCAGTGTTGTCTTCGATTTTCGCCATTCTGATGATTATATCCTTATGGGCATAGAGCATAAAAGTGCAGCCTTTCAGGACATTGACTATGTGCGAAAGAATATAGAGGTCTGTCTGGATGAACTTTTCAGGAAGAAGCAGCCTTACAATGTGAGGATTCGGCCTATTTCCATAAAGGATGAGTTCTGGAAAAAAGTGAGATTGTTGTGTAGTAATGGAAAAGACCGCCTTCAGTCTATAGGTCTGCAGATACCAAATATCAAGACCTCGTTCCCTCTGAGTGTAAACGAGCGAGAGCGTATGATGCTTGAAGAGTTCTTAAAATATGGAATGGGAATTCGGGCTACTTATGCCAATTTTGACTATGGCTTACCAGAAGATGCGAGCGTATCTGAAGTGGAGGAATATTTTGATATGATGTCGCACATAGCTTGCAAGAATGGCTACGAAATAAAAGCTACGCTGGACAGTGGCAGAGTGATTTCCTCGGCTAAAGATTCGGCGGCTAGCTATCCTTTGGACAAGAGCATCATAGCAGATGTGAATGATGAGGTGGAGGAAAAACTGCCATTTCAAGAGCAGAGGAAAAAGCTTGCTGCATGGTTTGATGAAATCTATCCCGATTTGAAACTTATTGAACAGGAGGAGCAAAATGCTGGAAAGAATAAACGTCATATCAAGAAATGAGATAGATCGTGCTTACAAGGATCATGTCTTCTTTAAGCTAATCAGAATCTTATGCCAGCCATACGTGGTGAGTTTGAAGAATTTTCATCTATTGCCCGAAGAGGTGTTTCAGGAAGTTATGGCATGGCTGGATTTCATCAGTAGAACCGAGGCTGATGAGGATGTCCTGGTGGTTTATTCTTCTGTGCGTAGCCGGATATGGGGGGATATGCGCCTATTGGCTGTGCCCCAATGCCCTGATGAGGAAATTGACAAGTCGGCAGATCTGATTATGGGTATTTTATTTACCTGTCTGATGAAACTGAGTGATGATTTTGTAGATGGATATGGTTTCTATAAGACTTTGGCATTTAGTTTGTTTGAACAAATTACTAGGGAAACAAAAGATAGGGATCATGTAATAAGCTCAATTATCAGTAATTCTTATTATGAAGCGCATAATGAAGAACTTAATGATTGGCTTATTGGGTATATGCTGTATAGCGATAATACTCTAACGGATCACGAAGGCAGACTTAAAACCACGTTGGCGAGAAATGGAAGTCCTAAGGGAAGAAAGCCTTCTCTTTTATTCACTAACGCTGATAAGGAAAAAGATGTAGAGGCTACGGAGTATTGGGCCCATGTGTTCAAGGAATATATATCATCCCGTCAGCGTACGGGGCTTATGCTTGATACGAAGCAGGATAATTTTCTTATTCTATCTATTCATGCCTTCAAGCAATATTGGTGTGATGATAAAAAAATGAAGCTTCCCTCTGCGGGTTCCGCATTTTGCAAGTTCCTGATGGAGGATTGTCTTTTTGAATTGGGAGAAGATGAACAGGGAAACAAGATTAAACTTTCAAGTGTAAATGATACGCTGACCAGAGTGTTATCCAAAGACCTGAATGAATACGATGGTGACTATCTGGCAGTGAACCGTTTTATGCAGCACTTTCTGGAGTCACCCTTCTAGCTATATAGGTTGCGCGACTGGACTTTAAAGTCCTTTCGGATTGGTGTCCTTTCGGAAAATACGAAAAATGTATTTTCCGAAAGGATTTTTTTTCCCCCTTTTTTTTCTCCGTATTTTCTGTTGTGTTATGCGGCATTAGGCGTGTTTTAGGCGGATAATGTCTTTCGGAAAATGAATTATCCGACAATATCCGATAGCCTCACACTCGAATTCTCTTTATATCTTTGCAGCGTCAAAAACAATTATTGTATTGATGGAGAATTCAAAACTTCAGTTGCAGGTAGATTCGCAGAAGAAACCAGCAACCCAGCCACAGGTGGCAACTCAGACTGGAAACCAAAAAGAGGTTGCTGACAATATGAACAATGAAGATGTGCCGCAGCCAGATCTCAATCCCCTGATACGTGACAAGGATTATCCGGCTGGAGTGAGAGAATGGATGATGACGGCCCCTGCTGAACTCAAGTTTGCCACCTTGGCTGTAGCCAGTGCCATGCTTGCTGTGTATGCCACCCGTCTGCGTCTGAATTATGTTTACGACAATTCGCTTTCTGCCATCTTGCTGCATGTTCTGGTATGTGGAGAACAGAGCTCGGGAAAGTCGTTTGCCAGATATTTGATGACGTATTTGATGGCTCCTCTGCAGAAGCGTGATGCAGAACAGAGAAGTGTAGAACAGAAGTACGCAGAACTGAAACGAAGACAGGGTAAAAAGGATGGTAAACTGCCTCCGGAGCCAAAGACGGATATAACGCTGCTACACGAGAATCTGTCTCTTTCTATGCTTATCAAGCGAGCCGATGCTCCTGTCAAGCTGTATGGATGTCCAAAAACATTGTTTCAGTTTGCTGATGAGATTGGTGCTATCGTGCAGGCCAGCAAGCGACAGTTTTCTGATATCAAGCAAATCAACAAAACTGGATATGACCTGGGTTCTCTCTTTGGTCAGGATTATCTGAGTGAAACTAGTTATTCGGCTGTGGTTGATTTGATGTTGTGCTATGTATATACAGGTACTCCGGCTGCTATCAATCGATATATGGACAAAGCTGCCATTGAGGGAGGAAGTGTGACTCGAACAATCCTTTGTAATATAGAAAATCGGTTAGGTGATAATCCGCTGATGTTCAAGACTCTGAGTGTGAAGCAAATTGAAAGTCTGGATAATATACTGGAAAAGCTGATGCAGGGCTGTTATGAGGAGAATGGTAAAAAATTATGTAAGGAGCGACTTCTTGATACGCAATGGCTTGATTCCACTGTACAGCGTTGGTGTGAGTTGCAGCGTAAAAGAGTGTTGAAGACGATGTCTAAGGCTTTGGATGTTTTTTACAAAAGAAGTAGTGTCAGTGCCTTTCGTATAGCTTCATTGATGCAATATCTATACCAGCTTGAGGGTGTCAAGGAAGAACAGGAGATACATAAATTGGTAAAGCAAATTTATCTGGCTTGCGCTGATAGAATTCTGCAGAATATGTTGGGAAAATGGGGACATGTTTTTGAGGAAATCAATGCTGAGTCGGAGTTGGTTCCATATAAGACCAACAATTGGTTTGATGAGTTACCACAGCAGTTTTCGCGTGATTTTCTGGCGGAATATCTGAAACGTAATGACTTGAAGACTCCAGTAAAAAACTTTATCTGTAATTGGACTCGTAAGGGCTGGATCAAGAAAATAGAAAAAAATGTGTATTCTAAAACAGGTAAGGAAAATAAGAAAAAACAAAGAAACAATGATCGATAAATACAATATTCAAAAGCTTCGCGAGCTCGACATCTTGCAGGTGGCTGATCTTCTGGGCATGGGGCTCCGCAACAAGCGAGCCCTCTGCATCCACCATGATGATCATCATCCGAGCCTCGCCTTCAATGTAAAGAAGAACACCTGCCACTGCTATAGCTGCGGATTCTCTGCCGATACCATCGGACTGGTGAGAGAGCGACTGAACCTGGGATTCAGCGAGGCATGTCGCTGGCTGGCAGATCATTTTGATGTGTATATCGGCGATGAGCACAGAGATACTCATCGCAAAGATGTGAAAAAGCCGGTTACGGCATCAGACAGAAGAATGGCTTCCCTGAGAGCGCATTTTGCGGAAACCCATGTCTCACATGGACATCTGGCTTATGTTGCCCCATCATCCGTAGATGTGGAGTTTTACCAGCAGATGTTCCGGCAGATGCATCTGTCTGAATCGGGGCAGAGATTTCTCTTCGAGGAGCGGTTGCTCAGCCCGGAGGCATTGAAGGTCTGCCAGATAGTGAGCACGGAGCAAAGTGTATGCATGGCGAGAGTGGGGCGTGGAGTGTTTGACGGACCATCGCTCATCTTTCCCTATTTCGACCAGGAGGGAAGACTGGTTTCCGTGCAGAGCCGCTATCTGGGAAAGCCGAAGTCTGAGTCATCTTCCGATATGGATAAGGTATCTTTTGATGAAGTAAAGCCGAAGGAGATTCCCCGATTCAAGTTTGCACCAGGCAGTCATCGCATGATATATGGGCTCGACCGATTGAAGGATTATCCTTCTGATGAACCGCTGCTCATCACCGAGGGACCCTCTGATTGCTGGACGGCATTGACTCTTGGCTTTCATGCCATAGCCATCCCCAGTGCCACGCTTTTCGACCGCCGTTTTCAAGGGCTTCTTGCCGGAAGAAATCTTCACATCTTCCCAGATCAGGATGAAGCAGGATTGAATCTTTACTTTGAGCTGAAGAAAGCATTGCCCAGTTTGGTTTACCATCAGCTGCCCGAAGGTTGTAAGGATTTGAGTGAGTATTATCTCAAGCTCCGTCGTAGAGAAGGGATGACGCTGGAGGAGGCGAAAGCCAAGACTCAGGGGTGCGTAAGTGTCTGATAATTATGCTTTTTGTTATTATGTTTATTAATTTGCTTTTTAATTTAATTTTAGGTAGATATGGAAATTTATGTGAATCGTCTATTGCGTGAGCGTGGCACCATCATGGGCACACTCAAAGTTGTGAAAGAGGTTGCTGGCGAAGGGATTGAGCTGGTGAAGGTTTGTGGCACCGTGGAGCGTGAGGCAGATTGCCTTCCGGCAGGAAAGTATCGTGTGCGCATTGGCAAGTGCAAGCGTCTCAACCGCAAGATGCCGTATCTGGTTCCGGTGGATGATGCTTACGCCAAGTCGGTTGCGATGATTCAGCCGGGCAACGGTCCGTTTACGATGAGCCGTGGCAGCATCCTGGTGGGTGAGGTCCATGCCCCCGGCTATGTATTGAAGAGCCAGTCGCTTTTCACCACCCTCTACGAGCGCATCAAGAAGGCGGTGTGGCGAGGCAACGTAGTAACGCTGGAGATTAAGGAGGTGTAGGCAGGAGAAGGATGCTTTTGTTATAATACAGTAAGTATTGTAGTAGAATAGCTGGTGATATTGTAAAAGAAAAAGCAGTTGTTGCGGTAAGAGGCAACAACTGCTTTTCTATGGTCCACCTTCTTGTTTTCTGGACCACCTTTCTGGACCACCGTCAGAACGAAAGATGGCTGGCTTTGTATTTTACAAAGACTCTTCCACTTCTTTCCAATCTATCAATCCCTTGCCTGTTTCATCGAGTTCCACGGCCAGGGCGATGACCTTGCGCTTGTCGGCCTTGAAGGGCTCGGTGTAGCTCTTTTCCTTTATCTTGCTCTCGGCAGCAGAAATGCCGCCATTGTTAGATAGCTTCAGCTCCAGGATGTAGATGAAGTTGGTGGTTTCTACCACCATATCAATTCTGCCCGTAGCAATCATCTTTTCTACTTCCACACGGCAACCGATGGCATTGAAGATGGTGCTCATAATCAGGCGGTAACGCTCCTCCATGTCCATGCTGGCAAGCTTCTTGTTGCTGTAGGGCACATCCGCAATGAGCGCCTTCAGGCATTTCATGGCTTCGGGAAGATTGCCAAGCTGAAGGGCTAGAAACAGACCAGATTGGGTAGATTGTATATCACCATTACTTCGCAAGGTAAGTGCCGGTAACACTGTTTCATAAAGTGCTTGCCTTACCTCAGAATTAGGAAATCCTAAAATATAAACTCCCATCTGGTAATCCTTAATGGTAAGATAACCAGACTGATAGAGGAACAGTTCTGCTCCTCCGCCTGTGACATCCGATGTCTCTATGGTTTGGCGAAGAATGGTGCACGGATCAAAATTACCCAATTTGAGTTCCATGTCATCCACAAACTTAGGCAACAGAGAGGTTGCACCCGATGAAGCCCAGTAGTTCTTCAGATCTGAATCTGCCAAGGCATTGATGAGACTGAACGGATTGAATACATCCACCATATTGCGGCGACTGAAATGATAGCCGTCATAATATGCCGTCAGTTGTGCTACAGCTTCATCGAATGTCCAGTCTTCGTATTCTGCCAATTTGTTGATTTCAGGCTTGAAATCGCGCAGCACCTCTTCTTTCGTAATACCACAGATGGCTGCATATTCCGGCTCAAAGCTGATGTTGCTCAGATTATTGAGCACAGAGAAGAGAGAGATTTGCGTAAACTTGGTGATGCCGGTGATGAAGACAAACTTCTCGTATTTATCCTGAGATTTTAATACGGCAAATACTTCTCTATAAATAGCGGTACATGCTTCGTGCTGGGGAGTCTTCCAGGAATGCTGCAATGGAGAGTCGTATTCGTCGATGAGAATGGCAACCTGTAAACCTGTTTTGTTATAAGCAGTTTTTATAATTTCTATCAGACGAGTTGCTAAGGGAGAGTTACCCCTCGATTCTATCTCATATAAAGATTCATATTCTTGAAAGGTATAGTCCAGATAACCTTTCAGACTTTCCGGTTCAGCGCCAGCCTGGCTCATATCCAGTCTGATGACAGGTCGCTTCACCCATTCCGTCTCCATCTGCATAATCTTCAAACCCTCGAAGAGTTCCTTCTTACCCATGAAGTAGGCTTCGAGCGTATCAACCAGCACTGATTTACCAAAGCGGCGTGGGCGGCTCAGGTAATTATACGTTTTATTTCTGTTGGCAAGTTGCCAGATGATATCTGTTTTGTCAACATATAGGTATCCACCCTTTCTGATTTTTTCAAAAGACTGGATGCCTACTGGCAATCTTCTATCGTTCATTTCTGTCATAATCTAATCTCCTATGTTTTCAGGATGGCTTTTTATGCCCTATCCATCTTTCTGCAAATTCTTTCTATAAATTCTTTCTGCAAAGATACGACGAATATTTTGATTTCGCAAGAAAAAATGGGGGATAATATAAAAAAGGTGGCGAATCTTTTTGTTATCTCTGATTTTTGCAGTATCTTTGCAGAAGCAAAGTTGCACTCGGCAATTTGAAAGCTAGCTTTCATTGCGCTCGTTTGCATTTACTTTGCATTTGGATGGATTCGCCTCAGGGCGATGACGTCTGTCTTTGTGGATGAAATAGATTTCGTATCTAGTTCGATGAAGTTCTAAGTCCAAATAGTCCGACCAGACAATAATACAACAGAACTTCGGAGGATGAGGATGCGCCTAGCTATAGGCGTACCCCTTCCTTTCGTTTCTGTTGTTGGGTAATCTTTGGTCGGACAGCCCGGACTTAGGAATGAATAGGATGTGGGTGCGCCTTTTTCTTTCCACAATATTTAGATAAGACTTTATACGATAAGTCTTTATACGATAAGTCTTTGAAAAACAAGTCTTTCATGTATTATTGATTTTTAAATGTCCGACCAAAACATGATAAATAATCAAGATTCTGATAATGAGAGACAGGTAGTTTCGCGTGAGCGAGTGGCGGAGCATGGAGAAGTTTATACCGCCAAGCGTGAGGTGAATGCTATGCTCGACCTGGTGAAGGAAGAGACGGAGCGTATCGACTCCCGATTCCTGGAACCGGCTTGCGGCAACGGCAATTTCCTCATCGAAATTCAGCGCCGTAAACTCGAGGTGGTGGAGTGCCAGTATGGTAAGAGCAGATACGACTACGAACTGTATGCCGCCCTCGCCATCAGTTCGATGTACGGCGTGGAGCTGCTGCCCGACAATGTGGCTGCCTGTCAGAAGAGGCTCTATGATGATTTCATGGAGCGCTATCAACGTGTGTTTCATCAGGAATGCAGTGCCCCTTATGAGCGTTGCATTCAGTTTCTTTATGCCAAAAACATTCTTTGTGGTGATGCCCTCACCATGGAAACGTCTTCCGGGAAACCTATTGTTTTCTCGGAATGGGGCTTCGTGGGCGGTGGCAAAGTGAAGCGTCGTGACTTCCGTCTTGATGATTTGCTCAAAAACGTGGAGTATGACAAGCCGAAACCGGAGGAGGAGGGTTTGCTCTTTGCCGATACTGGCGAGCCAACCTTCGTGCATGAGCCTATCAAGGAATATCCGTTGACTCATTATCTTAATCTTCCTGACCATGATCAATTATAATCCCGATGTGCTCAGTTGCCTGGCCAATCTGAGCAATGATGAGGTATTCACGCCTCCTGAGATAGCCAACCGTATGCTCGATCTTTTGCCAAAGGAGATTTGGAGCGATAGTAAGGTAAAGTTTCTCGACCCTTTTTGTAAGAGCGGTGTGTTTCTTCGTGAGATAACCAAGCGTCTGCTGGATGGTCTCTCTGAAGAGATTCCCGATATGCAGGAGCGCCTTGACCATATCCTTCATCATCAGGTTTATGGCATGGCGATAACGGAGCTTACTTCTCTGGTGAGCCGCCGTTCGCTCTATTGCAGCAAGGATGCCAGCAGCGAGTATAGCATCAGCCGCTTTGATGAGGCTGCCGGCAACATTGCCTTCCACGAGATTCCGCATACCTGGAATGAATCTACAGGCAAGTGTATCTATTGTGGCGCAAGCCGAGAAGTGTACGAGCGTGGCGAGGATAAGGAAAACCATGCTTATCAGTTTATTCATACAGATAATCCAAAAGAACTATTCAACAATATGAATTTCGATGTAATTATCGGCAATCCGCCGTATCAGTTGAATGATGGTGGGGGTAAGGGAAGTAGTGCAACACCTTTATATCAACTTTTTGTTAATCAATCAAAGAAACTTGCTCCTCATTATTTAATTATGATTATTCCTTCTAGATGGTTTAGTGGTGGAAAGGGATTGGATGTTTTTAGAGAGGATATGTTGACGGACAATAGAATCGAAGTTCTGGTGGATTATTTTAATTCTTCAGATTGTTTCCCAGGAGTTGATTTGTCTGGAGGTGTATGTTATTTTAAATGGAATCGTGATTATAGAGGAGATTGTAAGATTACTAATATCCGAAATAAGCAGACTGTTGAAATGAAACGACCATTGCTGGAGAAGAATTCTTCATCATTTGTGCGCTTTAATCAGGCTATACCTATCTTGCGTAAAGTCCGAAAATTTAAAGAAAAGAGTTTTGAGCAATTAGTAAGTCCTAGAAAACCATTCGGTGATATAAAGCCGTATAAAACTAATGCAAATAATTCTTTGCTAAAAGTCTATGCTTATCCGGAAAATGGTTTTATTAATCAAGAACAAGTCAAGCAAAACGTTAAAGCTATAGAATCTTATAAGGTATTTATAGCTAAAGCTTATGGAGAAAGAGGAGATTTTCCATATTTGGTAATAGGTAAGCCTTTTATTGGTGAAAAGTTTTCTCTTTGTACTGAAACCTATCTTATGATAGGTCCATGTGCATCGGGAGCAGAAACAGAGAATATCATCTCTTATATGCGTACTAAGTTTTTTCGCTTCTTTGTGTTGTTCAAGAAAAATACCCAAAATGCTGCTAGAGGAGTATATTCTTTCGTCCCCCTCCAAGACTTCTCTCATCCTTGGACCGACGAGATGCTCTATCGCAAGTACAAACTCTCATCTGATGAAATCGCCTTTATCGAGTCGATGATTCGTCCGATGGAATAATCTTGAAACAAGATCAGAATAGGGTAAGGGAGCAGGAGAGCATTCTCCTGCTTCCACCTTATTATATATAACAACATAACATCATGGATTATGACGCAGAATTTATTTCCCGAGAAATCGGAGTCGCAGCCTAAAATCTATGCTTACAGAGATAAGCATAACCCCGACTTGAAGGGATTGCTCAAGGTGGGCTATACCACCCAGGATACGATTACCCGAATTCATCAACAATATCAGATAGTGAAGCCAAGCGGCGACCCTGTGAACATCGTCTTCGAAGAATCGGCGATGCGGCAGGATGGTACTGTCTTCACCGACCATGAGGTGCACCGTATGCTGCTCAGAATGGGTTGCCAGAAAGTGGCTGGCGAATGGTTCCGCTGCACCCCGGAGGATGTGAAGAAGGCATGGCTTGCCGTGAGAGACAGAAGCGAAACGATCTACGACCGCACCGAAAATTTCCCGATGCGACCTGAACAGCAGGAAGCCGTGAACAAGACTGCAGAATATTTCAATCGGTTCCAGCATGACCATGAGCACACACCTCATTTCCTCTGGAATTGCAAGATGCGATTCGGCAAGACTTTTACTACCTATCAGTTGGCGCTTCGCATGAAGTGGCGCCGACTGCTGGTGCTTACCTTCAAGCCTGCCGTGGCACAAGCTTGGGAGGAAGACCTGATGCGCCATCAGGATTTCGAGGGTTGGCAATTCATCAATGCCAAAACTCAAACCGATGAGGACATCGACATCAACAAGCCATTCGTCTGTTTCGGTTCCTTCCAGGATTTCCTGGGCAAGAGCAAGAGCGGAGGCATGAAGGCGAAACACGAATGGACGCGAGCCTTCAACTGGGATTGCGTGGTGCTGGATGAATATCATTTTGGTGCATGGCGAGAGGAAGCGCAGGAACTGATTGGCTCCAGGGAAGACATCAAAGTGCAGAAGAAAGCCATGGTTGAATCGGAGAAGGAACTGAGTCTGGAGATAGAAAATCCTGATTATTTTGATGAGGACATGATGCCAATCACGGCTCGTCATTATCTCTATCTTTCGGGCACGCCATTCCGTGCACTTGCTTCGGGCGACTTTATCGAGGATGAAATCTACAACTGGACCTATTCTGATGAACAGCGTGCCAAGGAGGAGTGGGAGAATACTCATCCCAAGATTTCTCATTCGCAATCTTCTCATCCGCAGACATTATCCTTGCAAGGTTATGCTGCTGAGGATACGTCGCAACCCGAGAGAATGAATCCCTATGCCTCGCTCCCGAGAATGGTGCTGATGACCTATCAGTTGCCGCCTTCCATTGCTGCCGTGGCGAATGATGGGGAGTTTGATGAATTCGACCTCAATACATTCTTCCTGGCAGATGGAGAAGGCGAGAAGGCTTGCTTCCGTTTTCATGATGATGTGCAGAAATGGCTCGACTTGTTGCGTGGCAACTATCTGCCTGCATCTATCGACCATTTGAAGCAAAACAACAGGAAACCGCCTCTTCCATTTTATGATTCAAGACTTTACGGTGTACTGGCACATACGCTGTGGTTTCTTCCCAACGTGGCATCCTGCTATGCTATGAGGAATCTGCTGGCAGAATCGCAGAACACTTTCTATCATGAATATCAGGTGATAGTTTGTGCTGGAACCAAGGCTGGAATCGGACTTGATGCCCTTGCGCCTGTAGAGCGGGCGATGGAGAATCCCGACCCTCTGCATTGCAAATCCATCACTTTGAGTTGTGGCAAACTGACCACGGGGGTAACCGTGAAACCATGGACTGGCATCTTTATGCTTCGTGATACGTCGAGTCCGGAAACCTACTTCCAGGCCGCTTTCCGGGTTCAGTCGCCATGGACCATTACCAATCGTGATGGATTGCATCCCAACCAGACGGAGATTTTGAAGCAGGAGTGTTACGTTTTCGATTTCTCGCCAAACAGGGCTTTGAGAAAGTTGGCGGAATATAGCAGTCAGCTGAATGTGGATGCCGACAAGACTCCGGAGCAGAAGGTGGATGATCTGATTCATTTCTTGCCCGTAATCTGCTATCAGGATGGAGCGATGAAGGCTTTGAACGCAGGTGAAGTGCTTGATATGGCAACGAGCAATACTTCTGCCACCTTGCTGGCCAGGAGATGGGAGAGTGCCACGCTGGTGAATGTGACGAATGGTGTGCTGGAAAAGCTTTTGAACAACGAGCAGGCGATGCAAGCCCTGATGAACATCGAGGGATTCAGAAGCTTGAATGAGGATATTCAGACCATCATTACCAAGACCGACCACATCAAGAAGACCAAGAAAGCGGCTTCGGAATCGGAGGATGGTCTTTCGAAAAAGGAGAAGAAGGAATTAAGCGAAGAGGAGAAGGAGGTGAAGAGTAAGCGCAAGATGATACAGGAGAAACTCATCAAGTTTGCCACTCGCATACCTATCTTCATGTATCTTACGGATTATCGTGAGCGCAGTCTTCGGGATGTCATCATGCAGTTGGAGCCTGGTCTTTTTGCCAAGGTTACGGGTTTGACCAAGAAGGATTTTGAGTTGCTGGTGAACCTGGGAGTATTTAATGAGGCGTTGATGAACGATGCCGTCTTCAAGTTCAAGCGCTACGAGGACAGCAGTCTTACCTATACGGGTATCAACCGCCATGAGGAGGATGAGAAAGTGGGCTTGTGGAGCACCACGATATCCAGGGAAGAGCTTTATAGTGAGTGAATCTAGATGATAAAGAAAGCCAGCCTTCTCCTGCGAAAAGGCTGGCTTTGAATCTGTTTTATGGTTCTTCTATATTTTATAACCATCCCCAGTCGCTCCAATCGGCTTTGGAGGCAATGCTGGTGGTTTTCCACCACGAACCGAGAAGGAAGGCTGTGAATGATACCCCAAAGATGGCTGCACAGATATAACTGGCTTCTCCGTTGCCGATAAAGGCTAGGATGAGTCCGATAATAAGACAGAAAATGCTGACCACCAGGCAGAAAAGCACGCTGAAGGCATAGAAACTACTTATCTTATTCTCGTTCTCGTTCTCTTTTTCTTTCTCCTTCTTCTTCTGTCTTTCGGGGCTTCCTGCTTTTGGCAGAGCACCATATATTCCGCAAAGTAAGATGCCAAACAGGCAGAGGAATATCCCCACCAATGGGTGGCTGAGACTGTCCATAAAGCACAGTATCAGCAAGAGTGAGATCGTAAACCCCACCAAACCTATTACAGCAGTCTTATCCCAATATACTTTCATAACGATCGGTTTTAATCAGAACGACATTTTCTTCTATGTGTGCAAAGATATAAAATATTCCTGAGAAAAGCTTCTTTTTTGATGCAGAAAAAGCTATTTTCTTGTAGATTTTCTTGCGAGTTCCAATCTTTCTTCGTATTTTTGCACCAATAAGTAACGTGGAACTTTAAAAACGAAAGAAAATATGGAGGAAAAGAAATATCATATCGAGGAATCGAAGATAGCAGGGGATAAGGTCTGTGAGCCATCACCTGCTTATCGTTCGGCAGCATCATCTGCATTATCAGTATCATGGGATGAGGCTTACGCCACCGATTCCTATCCAATGGGGCGCTCGCTGGAGCAGGTGATGGAGCATTGTGCTGAGGTTGAGAAATACTTGGATGATCCAGACCATTGGATTTCCATAGATGAATTTGAAGCGCAGATGCGAAAGGCAATACCGGGATGGAAATAGTGGAAATTAAAGTTGAAAGGCTTTTTCTTGTAGAATTTCGAAAGTGTGTGGCATATGCATTCTCTGAATTTGGAAGGAAAACGGTGAAGAATTGGAATGCTGAGTATGAGAAAATTAGGCATCGCTTGGAAATGATGCCTACCGGCTATCCTTTTGTTCCTGAATTGCAGAAATGGCAAAAGTATCGTGGTGCTATCATCATGAAGAACTTCAAGATTATCTATTTCTATGATGAAGATTCAAATCTTGTTAGAATTGTGGATCTCTGGGATTTGCGCCAAAACCCTCGTAAGCTGAACCTGCGAGCCTGGAGGATAGAAAGAAAGGATTATCATTAGGATTAGATAAAAAACGTCAGGCGTCCTGTCGGAACGGAAATCCGTCGGGACGTCTGACGTTTTTTCCCTCGTTTAGAGGACATGTTATTTCTTCGCCAGCCATCTGCGCACTGGCAGGTCGTAGAACTTCAGACAGAGCCAGGCGGCTGCTATCGAAACTGCACAGGTGATGAGCGCCTCGGGCCAGGTTTCACCAAGCGTGAAGAGCTGCTTCTTGATGAGCCACGAATAGAAGTAATACATAAACGGATAGTGCACGATATAGAGCGGGAAGGAGATGTCGCCCAGGAACGTGCAGACGCGGGTACTGAAACGGTCGGTTGTTGTTCCGCTCGCTCCCAGCCATACTATCGCCGGGAATATCAGAAGGATGCACACTGCTTCGAAAACACCATTCAGCGTGATGCCATCAGCGCCGCCCACATTACTGCCGTTCACAATACTGCCGCCAACCATACTCTCTATATAAGGTACGTGGAAGAGCAGGAGAAGAATGATGGAACTGATCCAGAACGCACCCCTTACCTTGAACTGGATGCGATGGAAAACACGGGACAGCAGCATTCCTATCGTAAACGGGCAGAGCATGCGCAGAAGTCCACCCCAGAAGTTGAGACCATCGAGCGTCCAGCCCACACCAAACATGCCATATCCGCAAACATCCGTAGCCGTGAACCAAAGCAGCAGGATGGATAGGATTCCGGCGAGAATAGCCAGAGCCCTGGTGGAGAGCCTCCGGATGAAAAGGGCATAGAGGATGTTGCCGATGTACTCGAAGAAGAGCGACCAGGCGGGGCCGTTGAGCGGAAACATTTCGCCATTGCCTCTTACCTCGTATCCGCCACCTGGCAGGGCGGGAATCATCAGCATGCCGCAGAGCAGGGCTATCATCATCGCAGGTACCGAAGCCGGTGTGCCGTTCCAGGTTACTGCCCCCTGAAGGATGAACATTACGAGTCCTATCAAGGCACCCATCACTACCATCGGATGCAGGCGGATGAGGCGGCGCTTGAAGAATTTTCCCAGTGTCAATGTCTTTCCCCAACGGTCATCGTATGCGTAACCGATGACGAAACCGGAAAGGATGAAGAAGAAGTCAACCGCCAGATAGCCGTGGTTGATTTCCTGGATGATGGCTGAGCCGGATGCAAACTGGTAGCCTTCGAACACATGATACCACACCACGAGCAATGCTGCCACGCCTCGCAATCCGTCGAGCAGGGCATAATGGGGTTTGGTATCTGCAAAATGAGTTGCTGATTGTTGTAAGTTAGTCATAAATTATGATTGTTAATATTATTATTATTATGATGATGATTTATTTGATTTCTTATTTCCTATATTTTGATTTCAACTGCAAATATACAAAATATTTTTCGTTTTACTTTTATTCTTGCCGTAAAAAAAAGAAAAATGCTGCAATAATAATAAAAAGGTGGCTCTTCTCTTTGCCGGACAAGAATATTTCCTTACCTTTGCATAGCATTTAAAGCATGTGGAGATTACCGACGAAAGTTTAAAAAGAGAAAATATAAAAGAGAGACGAAAATGAAAATGAAATTGAGATTCTTGAAATTGATGCTGCTGCTCTTCATTCTGCCTTTGCAGATGCTGGCGGCAGAACTGGGAGAGGCGGGCAAGCTGTTGGCGGCGCTGCCTGGAGTGAGTGATGTGGAAACGCTGAAAAGTACGCATTTCCCGGAAAAATATGTGTTCTTCATCAAGCAGCAACTGGATGCCAAGGATGCTTCCAAGGGCAGTTTTGAGCAGCGAGTGATACTCTGCCACAGAGGATTCGACCGTCCTACCGTGCTCGTAACAGAAGGCTACAATGCCAAGTATGCATTGCGCGAGGGATACATCGAGGAACTTTCCAAGCTCTTCGATACCAACATCATCACCGTGGAGTACCGATATTTCGACAAGTCGATGCCTAGTCCTTGCAACTGGGATTACCTCACCGTGGAGAACTCGCTCTACGATCTGCACCACGTAAACCAGACTCTGCATGCGATGTACAAGGGCAAGTGGATTGCCACGGGCATCAGCAAGGGCGGACAGACTACGATGTTCTACCGCGCCTACTTCCCGAATGAAGTGGACATCTCCGTGCCATACGTTGCACCGCTGAACAAGGGCGTGGAGGATGGCAGACACGAGAAGTTCCTGCAGGAGGAGGTTTCTACCAAGGAGAACCGACAGAAGGTGCTCAACTTCCAGCTGCTGCTCTTCAAGCGCAAGGCTGCGCTGCTGCCGATGTTCGAGAAGTACTGCAGCGAGAAGCAGTATCGCTTCAATGCGCCTATCGCCGAGATTTTTGATTACTCGGTGTTTGAGTATGCCTTCGCCTTCTGGCAGTGGGGTGAGGACATCAAGAAGATTCCTACGAATGATACCACCGACGACCAGGTGTTCAAATACTGGATCAACATGTGTGAACCGGAGTATTTCACCAACTACAACGCCACTGCATCTTTCGATGTACAGGCTGCCAAAGAGTTGGGATATTACGGATATTACACCAAGCCATTCAAGAGATACCTGAGCATCAAGTCGGCAAAGGGTTATCTGAAGAAGCTGATGGTGCCGAAGGGTGCCGAGAACGTGGAGTTCTCGCCAAAGCTTTACAATTATACCGTGGATTTCCTGACCAAGAATGATCCGAAGATGGTGTATATTTATGGTGATATCGACCCATGGGGTGCATCGGGCATCTATGGTCTGCCTTTCACCAAGAACAAGAAGAACCTGCATGTCTATATGTGTCATGGCGGTTCACATCTCACCCGCATCCTGTCGTTCCCTGAGCCTACCAGACAGGAAATCATCGACTTGATAGGTGGATGGCTGAAGGAATAAGTCTTTTAAAAACAGATATAAAAAAAGCGTCTTGAAATCATTCAAGGCGCTTTTTTATATCTATATGTTTATCTTATCCGTTTGCGATATTTCCGAAGAAATCGAATGAGGCATCCCAATCCTTCCATACTGGCTCTCTGCCCAATTCCTTCAATCTCGCATTGATTACCTTGGCGGTACGCTCATCGCTCACGGTGAACTGCTCCAATGCCTGAGGATAAGTATGGTAACCACCAGGATTTACCTTTGATTCTGCCGACATGGTGGTGACACCCAGTGTTGCCATGTTGTCACGGATGTAGGCTGGCTCACGGGTAGAGTAGGAGATATCTACATCGTGGTCGAAGATACGCATGGCGAAAGTAGCCTGTGCCAACTGCTTGTCTGTCATGAAGCAGTTTGGCTGGAAACCTTCGTTCTGTGCAGGGCGCATACGAGGGAAGTTCACGCTGTACTTGGTCTTCCAGTAATGCTTCTGAAGGTAGCGCAGATGATGAGCCATCATCACTACATCCGTGCGCCACTCCTTCTCCAGTCCGATGAGCACACCCATACCGATGGAGTGTACGCCTGCCATACCCATGCGGTCGAAACCATCGCAGCGCCACTCAAACTTGCTCTTCATGCCACGTGGGTGGTAGAGCTTGTAGTGCTCGTGGTTGTAGGTTTCCTGGAAACAGATGACGCCGTTCATACCATGGTCGGCGAGGGTCTTGTAATCCTCTGTAGAGAGTGGCATCACTTCAATCTTCACGTTGGAGAAATACTTCTTGGCAATGTCGATGGCCTTGGCAAGATAAGGGGTACCAGCCTTTGCCGGGTTCTCGCCCGTTACGAGAAGGATGTTCTCGAATGGAGCCAACTGCTTGATGGCCTTGTACTCGTTCTCAATCTGCTCTGGGGTGAGGATGGTGCGGGCCATCGGATTCTCACGATGGAAACCGCAATACACGCAGGAGTTTGAGCATGAATTGGTGATGTAGAGAGGAATGAACATCGACATGGTCTTGCCGAAGCGCTCCTCGGTATATTTGCGGGAAAGACGCGCCATTACCTCCAGGTATGGCTCGGCTGCCGGTGAAATCAGCGCCATGAAGTCGTTCACATCGCAATGGTCCTTGGCAAGGGCACGACGCACATCGTTATCGGTCATTCGAGCAATGCGCTCCGTGGTCTCCTCCCAACTGATATTCTTTAATTCGTCTGAAAACATTTTCTTACTTTTTAAACTTTCTCAAATCGTGTGTCAACTTGGCTGCGCAGAAGTTTGGACCACACATGGTGCAGTACTCTCCGTCTGTATGACCTGCCTCCTCGAAATACTTCAAGGCGAGCTCTGGGTCGAGAGAGAGGTGGAACTGGTCTCTCCAGCGGAACTCGAAACGGGCCTTGGAGAGGGCGTTGTCGCGGATGGTTGCGCCTGGATGACCCTTTGCCAAGTCGGCTGCATGAGCGGCAATCTTATAGGTTACCACACCTGTGCGCACATCTTCCTTGTTAGGCAAGGCGAGGTGCTCCTTTGGTGTTACATAGCAGAGCATGGCGGTGCCGAGCCATGCTATCTGGGCGCCACCGATGGCTGATGTGATGTGGTCGTAACCTGGGGCGATATCGGTAACCAATGGGCCGAGGGTGTAGAATGGTGCCTCGTGACAGTGGTCGAGCTGGCGCTCCATGTTCTCCTTGATCTTCTGCAATGGCACGTGACCAGGACCCTCGATGAATGCCTGCACGTTCTTGTCCCAGGCACGGGTAACAAGCTCGCCCATGGTATCCAACTCGGCAAACTGGGCTGCATCGTTGGCATCGGCAATACAGCCTGGGCGCAGACCATCGCCCAAAGAGAGTGCTACGTCGTACTGTGCCACGATGTCGCAGATGTCGTCGAAGTGCTCATAGAGGAAGCTCTCCTGGTCGTGGTAGAGACACCACTTGCTCATGATACTACCGCCACGGCTCACGATACCGCAGAGACGGCTATCGGCGAGATGCACGTTGTGACGACGGATGCCGGCATGGATGGTGAAGTAGTCAACACCCTGCTCGCACTGCTCGATGAGGGTATCACGGAATACCTCCCAGTTCAGATCCTCTACCTTGCCGTTTACCTTCTCCAAAGCCTGATAGATAGGCACGGTTCCTACTGGTACAGGGCAGTTGCGTACAATCCATTCACGGGTTTCGTGGATGTTGTCGCCGGTAGAGAGGTCCATCAAGGTGTCGCCTCCCCACTTGCAGGACCATACAGCCTTATCCACCTCTTCCTCGATGCTGGAAGTTGTGGCAGAGTTTCCGATGTTGGTATTGATCTTCACGAGGAAGTTGCGGCCGATGATCATCGGTTCGCTCTCTGGGTGGTTGATGTTGGCAGGAAGAACGGCACGTCCGCGTGCAATCTCATCACGTACATACTCAGGAGTGATATGGGTATCGATGCCCAACTCCTGGCAGTTCATGTTCTCGCGGATAGCCACATACTCCATCTCTGGAGTGATGATGCCCGCCTTGGCGTAAGCCATCTGGGTGATGTGCTTGCCAGCCTGAGCACGGCGAGGCAACTGGATGTGCTCGAAGCGGAGGTGGTCGAGGCTATGGTCTGCAAGACGCTGCTTGCCATACTCGCTGGTAACCTCCTTGAGCTGCTCGGTATCGTTGCGGTCGATAATCCACTGCTCGCGCATTCTTGGCAAGCCCTTCTTCAAATCTACCTGATAGTTAGGGTCGCTGTAAGGACCGCTGGTATCGTAGATGTAAACTGGAGCGTTTGGCTCTGTATGTGGAATGCCGCGCTCATCCTTCACAACAGTAGGAGTGAGGTTTACCTTGGTCATTCCAACCTTGATCTGTGGGAAAAGTTTTCCCTGCATATACGCCTTTTCTCTCTGGGCGTAAGCTTTCTTATCGTTTGGCATATTTTTTTTAAAGGTTTTACTTATATATTATAATTAGTCGTTGAGGAATGCAGTGAGTGGAGAACTTGCCTCGGCACAATCGCTGATGGCTCCGAGACCTGCCTCGTAAGCACGGCGACCGCATACCACTGCCTCCTTGAATGCCTTAGCCATTTCTACAGGATCACCTGCAACGGCGATGGCTGTGTTAACCAGGCAAGCGCTGGCACCCATCTCCATAGCCTCGGCAGCGTGGCTAGGCGCACCGATACCTGCATCTACTACTACAGGAACAGTAGCCTGCTCGATGATGATCTGCAGGAAGTCCTTCATTCTCAATCCCTTGTTGGTACCGATAGGTGCAGCGAGTGGCATCACGGTAGCAGCACCAGCCTCTTCGAGGTGCTTGCAGAGGGTAGGGTCTGCCTGGCAATATGGCAATACCACGAAACCGAGCTTTACCAGTTTCTCGGTAGCCTTCAGAGTCTCGATAGAGTCTGGAAGAAGATAGCGAGGGTCTGGGTGGATTTCGAGCTTGAGCCAGTTGGTTCCGAAAGCCTCGCGAGCCATCTGTGCTGCGAATACAGCCTCCTCAGCGTTGCGTACACCACTGGTGTTAGGAAGGAGCTGGATATTTGGGTTCTGCACGATATGAGAGAGCAGGTCGTCCTGCTTGTCTTCGAGTTCGATACGCTTCATGGCAACGGTTACCATTTCTGTTTCAGAAGCCTTGATGGCTTCTGCCATGAGCTGGTTGTTGTTGAACTTTCCTGTTCCGAGGAAGAGGCGGGAGTTGAACTCTCGTCCTGCAATTACTAATTTTTCCATTTTCTGTTATTCTTATTTTTAAATGTTTACTTATCTGAATTCCCTCATCATTTCCATGATATCATGGGTTTCTGCCGCCGGGTCCTTGGCATTGAGTATGCAGCCGCTGAGGGCGATGCCGTTAACTCCCGTCTTCATGATGTCGGGAATATCCTCCTTGGTGATGCCACCGATGGCAACGATTGGAATATCGATATTTTCTGCCTTCATCTTCTGGATGATTTCTCGGTATCCTTCAAGACCGAGGATAGGGGAGAGCTTCTCCTTGGTAGTGGTGAAGCGGAACGGACCGCAACCGATGTAATCGGCACCAGCTTCATAGTGAGCCTTCACATCCTCGAAGGTATTTGCTGTACCGCCGATGATGAAGTCATCGCCCAGAATCTTGCGGGCTTCGGCAATCGGCATATCGTTTTTGCCCAGATGCACGCCATCGGCGCCCACCTCTTTCACCAGTTCCACACGGTCGTCGATGATGAAGGTAACATTCATGATCTTGCACCATTCCTTCACCTTGTAGGCGATGGGGCGCACTTCATCATCAGAGGCATCCTTCATGCGGAGCTGAACCCATCCGCAGAGTCCCGTTATCGCCTCGTGAATGCCATCGAGATAACTCATCTTCTCATTCTGATGAGAGATGAACTGCAGTTGAAATCTGTCTAATGATATTTTAGCCATAGTCCTCTAAACATTAAACACTAAACATTAAACATTATATCCTATCCTCCGCAGAATGCCTTTACAATCACGATGTCGGCACCCTCCTGAATCACGTGGCTTTCCCACTCGTCACGAGGTACCATCTCGTTACTGATGGCTACAGCGCAACCTGTAGCTGGAAGATCGAGCTCCTGGGCAAGTTCCTTGACGGTCTTTGCCTGAATCTCAGTTTCTTTGCTGTTGATGATAACTTTCATAATCTGTTCCTATGTTTACATTTATAAATTTACAATTGTCAACACGGGGGTATGCCTGATGAAAGCAAAGGGGTTGTAGAGAAGCAAGAGTAGGTTGCATTTATCTCTGCCTGGGTGTAAAACGATCTATCATATTTCCTGCGCCAGCATTACCTGTTTCAGGTTCAATGGGTATAATCTCAGCCGATTGCTCAGCACCCCCGTGATAATTATAGATGCAAAAGTATAGATAATTTCCGAATTATCGTAGAAAAGGCGGATTATTTAATCTATATTAACGCAGAAGGCAACGAAAAAAGCGTGCCGGTAAGTAAATACCAGCACGCTTCCTTTATATTTCAAGTGATTATGCGCAAGCACAACCACGACCTTTGCAAATAGCTTCGCCATAAAGTGACATTGCATTCAGATAGTTTGCAATGAATGTCTTCATGACCTTCTTGATTTCTTTCAACATTGTTTTCATAATCGTTATCCTTTCTTTCTTTTTCGTTAATACTTGAGCCTCACCGGGCTCTTCTTTCATTCTCTTTCCTACAAGGGGATGGAGTAATTACTTACCCATCTCGATGTGGTTGTTAACATTGATTGCCTTAGCAATCATAATTGCTACTACTGCGAGTGCCATTACTGTTGTCATCATAATTTGTTTCCTTTCTCAATCTTTGTGGAGCCGTCGCATTTTCGGTCTCCTGTTCTACATGTTATCCTTTTACAATCTCTCTTACCTGAAACCTTCCATCTCCTGTACTTGAGATTTCTCATCTTTTTTATATATATAAGACTTCTCATCTCGCATACTCAAGATCTCTTGTTTCATCTTTACGAGTGCAAAGGTAATGCCTTTTTTTTGAATTCGGGTAACAAATGGGTGACAAAATGATGAAAGAAAGCGATTTTTTGATACAAGTCAAATACTGGCAGTCAGCCTCTTGACGCAGGTCAACTACTGTCAGTCTCTTACTTTACATACTTCAGAATCTCCTTGCTTTTTCTGCCTTTTTTGGCAGGAAGTGGCATAAATCCCTCGGTAAGTCCCGTTTTGTCGGTCATCGCCTGGAATACGGAGGCGGCATAGCTGTCGAGTTTCAGCTTCTTCAGTTCCTCGTTGATAGCATCCTCATCATAATCGTCTGCATATAATAAGGTATGCAGGTCGTCGAGATACTTCTGTGGGATGTTCTTATGCGGCATTCTGCTCTGAATCTGCATAATCTGGGCGATGATGGCATGCTGGGTCTTCTGGGCGATGGCTTCTGCCTTTCTGTGCTCGAAGTCGGCGAGGGTAGAGGCATCCGTCTCCTGCCAGTCTTCCATCGTACCTTCTTCGGTGATGAGATGACTGTAGCCGAAGTATCTGATGAGGGTGATGTGCTTGTTCCATCCGAGTTTCTCCAGATAGGCTTTCTCCAATGGGGTGGTGGCGATGATGAGGTCTGAGTGCCTGTACATCGCCTTCTGGTACATCAGGGTCTGCAGACTGCGCTTGAAATGCGGATTCCGGCAGTTGCGCTCTGAGAGATCGCCGAGTGGGCAAACGATGTAGGGGATGCCCATCTTGCGAGACATTCTGGCGAGCTGGGCACCTTGTCTTGTCCATGCTCCCAGTATCATCACGATATCGGCATCTACCAGGTTACTGGTGATGTCGAACTTCTGCTGCAGCGCTTCGATGTAAGGAAGATACATCTTCAGCGTCTTCTTATGTTTGGAAATGAACAAATATACTTTCATCGTTATTTTAAGTTTGCTTGTTGATTCTAAAGTCCTACAGTTTATGACTGGTGAAGTCGTTCTTGTCTGCACGCCAGTATCTTATCTTGTTGGCAAGATTTCTCCAGATGATGCCATACTCATAGAATGGCAGCTTCAGGATCGAGATGTCATCGTCGAAATGCTTGATAGCCTTGTGGGCGATGACGGTGCGGAGAATCAGGAGTAGAAGCAGGGCGAAACCTGCAATGCCTGTCAGAATCCAGTCTTGCATCAGGATGGCGTATGCCAGGGTGGCCAGCGAGGCGATGAGGCTGAGGTGAGGGAAGAGATGATCCATTGCCATCAGCGACATCATCGACTTGGATCTGGTCAGACTCTTGCGGGATGCCTGGAGGTAAAGGTGGGCATTGTGCCATGCCTTGTCGGTTGGTTCATCATGGATGAGCCATGCATCGCAGTCGAGTTCTACGGCAGTATCTCCGTAGGCAGCATACTTGTTGACCAGGAAGTCATATTCTCCGCGCACATACTCCAGGTTGCCCTGATAGCCCTGCTCGCGCATGAAATCGCTCTTGCGGAAGGCTACGTTTGGCATGTGGGTGCGGTAGCCGTAGCTATGCTGGGCACGGCGGAGCAGATAGAATGCCTTGCGGATGCTGTCGAATCGGCGAACACCCTTGGTTGCTTCGTCTAAAGCTACATAGCCCAGAACCAGATGGTTAGGCTCCTGGCAGTTGCGGGTCATCGTATAGAGCCACTTGTCGTTGGATGGGGTGCAGGTAGGTTCGGTGAGGATGATCCACTCATACTTGGCAGCCTTCACGCCCAGTGTAATCTGCAGCTTCTTTCTGCTCATATAGCGGGAGCTCTCCGGGATATATGTATAATATAGGTGAGAATTCTCGGCTGCCATGCGCTTCAGATAATCCTGGGTCTCACCATCAGTGCTCTGACAAACCACGATTACCTGATAATCGGCAGGATATTTCTGCTGCAGGAACATCTGTAGATTATGCTCCAGTTCATAGAGATTGTCGTGAGCGGTGATAATCACCGAGATAGGTTCTCTAGATTCCAAGGATTCCTCCTCGTCAGTAAAACGCAACGAGCGCAGAAATGGATTTATCAGCGATCCGAGGATTGCCAATAATACCACTACTGCGCCTGCTATGATAGTTGTTAAACTAATTGTCATCATTTCTTTTTTCTCGTAATAAAGAAAGTTGGAGAAAGGAATGACTCCTTACTCCTAACTCTTAACTGTAAACTCTTAACAGAATTAAAAGTCTTCTGTGATATATCCCTTTGGCAACTGGCGGCAGTTATACTGGCTCGCCATGATCTCACCATAGGCTCCGGCTGAACGGAGGGCAATGAGGTCGCCACGATGGGTCTTGTTCAGATCTATAGCCTTGGCGAATACATCGCTCGACTCGCAGATCGGACCTACTACGTCGTATGTCTCTGCAGGTTCATCACTAGAGATGTTCTCTATCTTATGATATGCCTGATAGAGGGCAGGACGGATCAGGTCGGTCATACCTGCATCTACGATGGCAAACTGCTTGGCTGTGCCCTGCTTGATATAAAGAGTCTTGGTGATGAGCGAACCCATCTGACCCACTACGGAACGGCCCAACTCGAAGTGTAACTTCTGTCCATCACGCAACTTCAACTTCTTGGCGTATGTATCGAAGTAATCCTTGAAGTCTGGGATAGGCACACGGTTTGGATGGTTGTAATCGATACCCAATCCACCGCCTACATTGATGTTCTTTACTACGATGTGATGAGCCTCCAACTGGTTTTGCAACTCGTTGATGCGGTTACAGAGAGCCTCGAAGTCTCCCATGTCAAGTATCTGACTACCAATATGGAAGTGCAGACCCAGGAACTTGATGTTCTTCATCTTGGAAGCCTCCTCAATCACGCTCTCCATATCGCGCATGGCGATACCAAACTTGTTTTCAGCCAAACCTGTTGTAATGTTGGCATGGGTATGAGCACCAACGTCTGGGTTGATGCGGAAGCAAACCTGTGCAATCTTATTCTTCTTCTCGGCAAGTTCGTTGATGATTTCCAATTCCGGGACGCTCTCTACATTGAAGCAGAAGATGCCCTTGTCCAAACCAAGGTTGATTTCCCAATCACTCTTGCCTACACCGGCATACACAATCTTATTGGCAGGGAAACCTGCATTGATGGCAGCCTGAATTTCTCCTCCGCTCACACAGTCGGCACCCAAACCAGCCTGGCAGATGATGTTGAGCACTTTAGGGTTGGCATTTGCCTTTACGGCATAGTGTACCTCAAAGCCCTCGTGTTTGCCAGTCTCTGCGTTGATGGTCTTCAAGGTTTGGCGCAACACGTTGGTGTCGTAGTAGTAGAACGGAGTCTGTATCTCCTGAAACTTATCTATTGGAAATGTACCTTTCATTTCGCTTATGCTTATTGTTTATATCTTATTATAGTCAAATTAGAAAATCCAACTTATGGTTAAGTCAGAATATCCAACGAAGAGTGGACAGGAAGCATTACATTAGAATTCTTCACTCTTCACTCTTCGTTCTTCACTTACATTACTTCTCGAACAATACGTTGCTCAAGTTCTGCAATGCCTGCTTCTTATCCTTCTCCTTGATGAGGAATGAGATGTTGTAGTTGGAACCACCGTAAGAAATCATGCGCACTGGGATGTTCTTCATTGCATCGGTAGCGATGGTCTCGAAGCCTACGTTGCTCCAGTCCAGATCACCTACCACGCAGATGATGCACATGTCTGAATCTACGGTTACAGTACCATACTTCTTCAACTCGTTGACGATGTCGTTGAGGTGAGCATCGTTATCGATACTCATGCTCACACCTACCTCTGAGGTAGCAATCATGTCGATAGGAGTCTGGTAGCTCTCGAAGATTTCGAATACCTTGCGGAGGAAACCTGTAGCGAGCAACATGCGGCTACTCTTGATCTTGATGGCAGTGATGTTGTCCTTGGCAGCTACAGCCTTGATCTTGCCACGTACGATGACGTTGTCGATGATGGTACCATCAGCCTTAGGGTCCATGGTGTTCTTCAGACGAACTGGGATGCCGGCATACTTGGCTGGCTGAACGCAGGTAGGGTGGAGAATCTTGGCACCAAAGTAAGCCAACTCAGCAGCCTCCTCGAAGTTCAACTGGCGAACAGCCTCTGTGTGCTCTACCACACGAGGGTCGTTGTTGTGCATACCGTCGATATCTGTCCAAATCTGAATCTCGTCTGCTGGGAGAGCTGCACCGATGAGTGATGCGGTGTAGTCACTACCACCACGCTGCAGGTTATCTACCTCGCCGTATGCATTGCGGCAGATGAAGCCCTGGGTGATGTAAATCTGATAGCCCTGGTTCTCCTCCATGATGGCAGAGAGCTTCTCCTTGATATACTGTGGGTCTGGCTCTGCATTCTTGTCGGTGCGCATAAAGTCTAATGCGTTGAGCAATACAGCCTTTACACCCTGTTCCTTCAAGTAGTTTACAACCATGTTGGTACTCATAATCTCGCCCTGAGCCACGATGCTCTTCTCCTCGAAAGAAGTAAAGAGATCCTTGGTAAATGAACGGAGATAGTTGAACTCGCCCTGCAGGAACTCGCGTGTAGTCTTCTTCATCTCATCAGTAGAGTAGAGATCCTCCACGTGCTGCATGTATTTCTTCTCCAAGTTGTTGATTACCTCGTTGGCGCCCTCTGGGTTCTTCTTGTAAAGATAGTCAGAGATCTCAACGAGAGAGTTTGTTGTACCGCTCATCGCAGACAATACGATGAAAGTTGGTTCACCTGATTCTGTAACCAAAGAGGCTACTCCCTTCATACGCTCTGGTGAGCCTACAGAAGTACCTCCGAATTTCATTACCTTCATAGTCGTAAAATTATATTAATGTTTAATTTTTATTGTTCTTTTGTTGTATTTTCCCCGTTTAATTCTCCTCGCCATCTTCTGTCAGGTCGATGTGGTTGTACTCGTTGGTCACGTCGTGGAGTAAACCATCCTTGCAGCGATATACGATGCCAGGGAACTTGTCGAGCATTGGGATGTTATGGGTTGTCATCACTACAGCTGTACCCTGCTTGGTGATATCCTTGAGCAGTCCCACAATGTTGCTGGCGGTCTCCGGGTCGAGATTTCCCGTTGGCTCATCGGCGATGATGATCTTCGGATTGTTGAGCAGGGCACGGGCGATGGCTACACGCTGCTGTTCTCCACCGGAGAGCTCGTGAGGCATCTTGTCGATTTTCTCTATCATGCCTACTTCGTTGAGCACTTCCTCAATGCGCTTGTCTCTGTCCTTCTTGTTTTTCCATTTGGTAGCCTTGAGCACGAACTCGAAGTTCTTGCGCACGCTGCGGTCGTGAAGCAACTGGAAGTCCTGGAAGATGATGCCCAGTTCCTTGCGCAGGGCTGGAATGTCCTTGCGTCGGATGGTCTTGAGGTCTCTGCCGAGGATTTCTGCCTTGTCTGTCTCACCCTCCACGAGGTCAAGTTCGCAGTAGAGGGTCTTCAGGAGTGAACTCTTTCCCGAGCCCACTTTTCCGATAAGATAAGCGAACTCTCCTTCATCCACATGGAAGTTGATGCCCTTGAGCACGCACTTGTCGGCTTGGTATATGCTGACGTTTTGATAATCTATTAACATCCTAATTTTTTCTCCTTTATTTAATGTATTTGAAAGCTTTTGCCCTTTCAGGGCGTATTGCCAATATCTTTTTATACCCAGGGCGCTGCCCTTTCAGGGCGAACTGCTGCAAGATAGCCTTGAGCTAGATATATTATTTCATTTCTCCTTTGCTCTTTGCTATGCGGCGCTTCTTGTCCCATTCCGGGTCGTGTCGCATCTGGAGCTCCTTTACTACATCCTCGATTCGCAAGCCCTTGCTGGTGAGCAGTACGATGAGGTGGTAGAGCAGGTCGGAACTCTCGTAGATGAGCTTGTCGTCGGTGCCGTTGGTAGCTTCTATAACCGTCTCAATGGCTTCTTCTCCAACCTTTTGTGCCATCTTGTTCACGCCTTTCTTGAAGAGACTGGTGGTGTAGCTGCCCTCAGGCATCTCCTCGTGGCGCTTGTCGATGAAGTCCTGCAACTCTGAGAGGAAGAGGATAGGGTTCAGCGTATTCTCCTCAGCCCAGCAGGTATCGGTGCCTTTGTGGCAGGTAGGACCATCTGGATGAACCTTTACCAGGAAGGTATCGTTGTCGCAGTCTATCTGAATGCTTACCAGATTGAGGAAGTTTCCTGAGGTCTCGCCCTTGGTCCAAAGACAGTTGCGAGAGCGGCTCCAGAAGGTAACCTTCTTGGTTTCGATGGTTTTATCGTATGCTTCCTTGTTCATGAATCCCAGCATCAGGACATTCTTGGTTACGGCGTCCTGGATGATGGCAGGAACAAGTCCGCCCATTTTTTCAAAATCTATTTCCATTTTATCTTTACAATTTAATTGTTTTGCTTACTCCATTGCCAATCCGCCCTATCATAGGGGAATTATCCACTCTTAAGGAAAAATATATTTTCCCTTAAGGAAATAATTATTTTCCCTTAAGGAAAAAAATATCTAGCCTTAAGGCTCCGTTTTATAACGGTTTACAACCTGACGTTGATGCCTTCTTTTCGGAGGTAATTTTTCAGGTCAGGTATGGCGATTTCACCGAAGTGGAAGACACTGGCAGCCAGTGCTGCATCTGCCTTTCCCAGGGTGAAGGCATCGCGGAAATGCTCCATTTTGCCGGCTCCTCCCGATGCAATGATAGGAATGCTTACTTCCTCTGCAAGGTGGGCGAGGGCTTCATTGGCAAAGCCCTGCTTCACACCGTCGTGGTCCATACTGGTGAAGAGAATCTCGCCGGCACCACGGTCGGCAACTTCTCTAGCCCAATCAAACAGACCGAGTTCTACTCGCTCTCTTCCGCCCTTGACGTAGCAATGCCAGCCGTCGGGATCGAGACGGGCATCGATGGCGCAGACGCAGACCTGTGAGCCGTAATGGTTGGCTATCTCGTTGATGAGCTCCGGATGCCGGATGGCTGCACTGTTGATGCTTACCTTGTCGGCACCTGCATTGAGGAGTCGATCTACATCCTTCAGCTCGTTGATGCCGCCACCCACGGTAAACGGGATATTGATTTCGGCAGCTACGCGAGTTACCATATCTGTAAAGGTCTTGCGCTCTTCGAAGCTAGCTGTGATGTCAAGGAATACGAGTTCATCGGCACCTGCATCGCTATAGGCCTTGCCCAGTTCTACCGGGTCGCCTGCGCTTCTCAGGTTCACGAAGTTCGTTCCCTTCACGGTCTCTCCGTTTTTCACGTCAAGACAAGGGACGATTCGCTTTGCCAAACCTTTGTTACTTTGAACTTTGACCATTGAACTTTGAACTTTATGATTACTTAACTCCTAACTTTTCTACATCAATCTTACCCTCGTAGAATGCCTTGCCGAAGACTACTGCTGGGATGCCGGCGGCTTCCAGAGCCTCGATATCTTCATTGCAGCTCACTCCGCCCGAGGCGATGAGGTGAAGCTGAGGGTAGGCTGCCATTACCTCTTTATATAGTTCGATGGCAGGACCCTGCAGGGTGCCATCCTTGCTGATTTCCGTGCAGAGCACATAGCGTACACCCTTGTCGATGTATTTCTTGAGGAAGGGGAGGAGGTCTTCTGATGAATCCTCTTTCCATCCATTGATAGAAATCTTGCCGTTTCTTACATCGGCTCCGAGGATAAGCTTGTCGGCACCATATTTATCTATCCACTCCATAAAGAGGTCGGGATTGGTAACGGCGATGCTGCCTACGGTAACCATACAGGCTCCTGCAGCGAATGCCTTCTCGATGTCTTTCTCGGTTTTGATACCGCCTCCGAAATCTACTGTCAGATTCGTTTCGGTGGTAATCGCCTTCAGTACAGCATCATTTACGATGTGCTTCGACTTGGCTCCGTCCAGATCCACTACGTGGAGTCGCTTGAATCCCAGCTTCTCGAAGTCTTTGGCTACTTCAGTCGGATTGTCGTTATAGACCTTCTTCTGGTCGTAATCGCCTTTTGTCAGGCGAACGCACTGACCATTTATCAAGTCGATGGCAGGAATTAACTCTATCATATTTCTTTTATTGCTATTTTATTTCCAGGAAGTTCTTTAAAATCTGTTCTCCTACCTTTCCGCTCTTTTCCGGATGGAACTGGCAGGTATAGAAGTTGTCTTTGTGGAGCGATGCGCTGTAAGGCAGAATGTAATCAGCCTTGGCGATGGTCTCCTCGCAGAGTGGCACATAGTAGCTATGTACGAAATAAGAGTAGGGATGCTGCAGGGCTTCTCCCATAGCTGCATCTGCTGCATCGGATCTGTTTCCGAATCCCTTGTAAAGCTCCGTCTTCAGATCGTATATCTCGTTCCATCCCATAGCTGGTACCTTGTCTTCGTGCTTCTGCGGCTGGAATCGCTTCACATCCACATCGAAGATGCCGATGCAATCTACATCGCCTTCTTCCGAATGTCGGCACAAGAGCTGCTGTCCCACGCAAATGCCCAATACGGGTTGCTTGAGATTCTTGATCACCTGATCCAGCTGGTGAGCCTTGAGATATTCCATGGCTTCCCTTGCCTGCCCCTGACCTGGAAACAGCACGCGGTCTGCCTTCTGGAGCATTTCGGCATCATCAGTGAGTACTGGTTCTATGCCCAAACGCTTCATGGCGTTGACTACGGAATAGATATTTCCGGCATTGTATTTTACGATTGCTACATCCATAACCTAACGTAATTCTTCTGTTTTTTGTACGTATCGGGAGTATTGGTCCCACGTATTGCTAATTTCTGTTGCAAAGGTACACATTTTCTTTCAATCTAACGAAAATATTAGCAAAAAGATTACTATATCGCTATGATTTCTTGCAGAAAGTAAGAATTATTGGTATATTTATACGTGTTTATCAGTAAAAAAAGGGTTAGAGTAAGATTTTTCCTACTCTAACCCTTGGTTTTATTTCAACTTGTTATTTTACACATTATTCCTCCTCGCTGTCTGCCGTGCGGAGGATGATGCTGGTGGCTCCGATGGTGAAGAGGGTGCCGTCTTCGATGACACGGCGCTCACGGTCGCCCAGGATTTCGTTATCTACGAAGGTGCCGGTGTAGCT
Source organism: Prevotella sp. TF12-30 (assembly GCF_003436715.1). Taxonomy (NCBI): domain Bacteria; kingdom Pseudomonadati; phylum Bacteroidota; class Bacteroidia; order Bacteroidales; family Prevotellaceae; genus Prevotella; species Prevotella sp. TF12-30. The sequence goes on from NZ_QSQJ01000008.1 coordinate 64,879, forward strand.
AGGACCATCGCGCAGCACATATTTCAATTTTCCTTTCTTGTCGCGGCTTACATTGATTACGCAGTGGTTCATATCTACACTCGGATCTACGGTCTCGATAGGGCAGTTGATGCCACTGTTCTTCATATATCTTCCGATGACGTTGTCGCCCATCTGCAAAGGGATGACCTGCTTGTAGGCGAATACGTTTTCGATAACAACGATGGAGCCTACGCCATTCTCATTGGCATTTTCATCAATCTGTTCTTCCTTGCGGGTTTCGCGAAGTTTGGAAACGCCCATACGGATGCCAAACTGCTTGTTGCAATTAGGACAAACGAAGACCAGACTCTGGCCTGCCTCGTATTTGGTTTCGTCGAACGTGATGAAATTATCGCATTTAGGGCAACGTACTCTTTTCATATCTTTTTTTCTTCTTTCCTTAATTTCTTTCTATATATAATAATGTAAACTATTCCTTTACCTTTGTAATCCAGCCATCAGTGAAAGCCTCGTTGGTATGGAGTCGGTTGAGGGTGTTATATGCCTCGCTCTCAGAGCGGTAGTTTCCATAAATCACCTTTACGTTGTTGTCGGTAATCAGAACTCTTGCCTCCTTGAAGCCCTTGCTTTGCAAGTGTTCCACATAGCTGGCTGCATTGCGTTTGGTTACGCGGCTTGCCAATACGATGCTGTAATAAGAGGCTGTTGGAGTAGCAATTTCTCTATCCTGTGCCATTGCCGGAGTTTTTTCTGCCTTGTCGGTAGGAGTGGTCTCCATCAGCTTCGGTTCATCAGTAGGGAGCAGCAGTTCATTGCTTTTTACCGGAGTCATCTCTTTAGGCATAATGCGGGTAAGCATCCCCGTGTCAATCTGGCTCTTCTCGATAGTAGGACTTCCGAGTGGAGTAGAGATGGTGAAGAAGGCGATGAGGGCGATGCAGGCTGCTGCCATGTTGCGCAGCCAGCTCTTCTTGATGCTGATGAATTCAGCCTTTTCCTCTTCTTCCTCTTCTTCTGCGATGAATACCGAATTGTTGGCAGGAGCAGCAGGTGCTTCTGCCTCTTTTTTAACTGGTTGTTCCTCCTTGGCAAGATTTACTGTCATTGCCACGTTTTGATTCTCGTTCTGCTGTTCACCGTTGTCAATCTGTGCGATAGGAAGCATGTCGAAACCGCCCAAACCATAGAAGTCTGGAGTAAGAATGCCTGCCTCGCATGGCTCGAAACTGATGTTGCCATCTTCGTTGAGGAAGAGCATACCGATATTTTCTATTTCGAATTTACCTTCGTTTTCCAATGATTGTCTGATTTCAACCACCTCATCCTCAATACGGCGCAATGCCTCAGGGTAGCTGATATCGTAAGTCTCCACGTACGAGAGTGCGAGGAGGGAATCGTTCATCGTGAGCTGCGGATTGAATCCTACAGTTCTCAGCGGTGGCAAAAACATATTGTCTCTGCCATCGTAACGTGCATCTACATGATGAGCCATGAATCCACCAAAACCTGGTACGATTACACAATCGTTGCTCAAGAGCAGAATTTCTATATGTCGGTTAATTTCTATCACGTCTAAATGTTTATCTTCTTTTTCTGAATATCTTTTGCAAAGGTACGGCTTTTTTGGGAATTGGACAACTATTTTAAGGGAAATTTTCGTAAGGAGTGATAAAAAGTTTAATTTGTTTTGTCATATCACCAAAAAGTATTATCTTTGCCACTAAAAAATAGAACAAGTATATAGCAATGGAATATACAGAGACCGAAATAGAAGGAGTGTGGGTCATACAGCCAAAAGTGTTTGATGATGCTAGAGGCTACTTTTTCGAGGCTTGGAAACAGGCTGAGTTCGATGCCCACATTGGTTATCATGTTGAGTTTGTGCAAGACAATGAGTCTATGTCGAGTAGAGGCGTGCTTCGAGGCCTTCATTATCAGAAGGGCGAAAGTTCGCAGGCTAAACTGGTGCGTGTCATCAAGGGTAAAGTACTGGATGTTGCGGTAGATTTACGTAAAGGCAGCAAGACCTTCGGCAAGTATGTAATGGTGGAACTGAGTGAAGAAAATAAGCTGCAGTTCTTCATTCCTCGTGGCTTTGCGCATGGCTTCCTTGTGCTCAGCGACGAGGCAATCTTTACCTATAAAGTAGATAACCCTTATGCTCCTCAAGCTGAGGCAAGTATCCGCTGGAATGATGAAACCATTGGTATCAAGTGGCCTATTGAGGGCGAAAATGTATTGCTCTCAGAAAAAGACCTCAATAAGGCGCTGTCTTTTGAGGAGGCTGAGTATTTTGAGTAAGATATCGTGAAAAGATGAAACAAGTTATTAACATATTGTTGTGTGCAAGCCTCCTGGCGGCGATGGCCAGCTGCGGACAGAAGTCTGCGGGTAAGGATTCTGCCGGAGTAAAGGAGGATACTGCTGCCAAGAAAATGCTCCAGGGTATCTGGTTGGATGGCGATGATGAGGATGATGTTGTCTTTCGCGTGAAGGGTGACACCATCTACTATCCTGATTCTACCAGCCAGCCGGTATATTTCTATATTGCTGGCGATACGCTGGTGATGAAGGGTGCCAATACGGCCAAATATCCGATTATCAAGCAGGCTGCTCATATCTTCCAGTTTAAGGTGCTGAATGGCGATATTATGAAACTCGTCAAGACAGACGATACTTCTTATCTGCAGCAGTTCCTGCATAATCAGCCGGTGGTTCTCAACCAGAATACGCTTATCAAGAGAGATTCTGTGGTGTATGCAGGCGACGAGAAATTGCATCTCTATGTGCAGGTGAACCCTACTACCTATAAGGTTTTCAAGAGTTCATACAATGATGATGGCGTAGAAGTGGATAATGTCTATTACGACAACATCGTGAACGTGAACATCTACCGGGGTGCCAGCAGGATTTTCGGCCGTGACTTCCGTAAGGAGGATTTCGATGGACAGGTTCCTCATGAGTTCCTCAAGCAGGCGATTTTGAGTGATATCGTACTGAAAAAGGTGGATACCGATGGACTTCATTATAGAGTGGTTTTGGCTATGCCGGACAGCAGTATGAGTTATCAGGTGGAAATCATCATCTCGCTCGAGGGCAAAATGACGATCAAGAAGAGCTAGCTTTTTTAGAAACTGTGCTCTTTTAGAAAATAGGAAATATGAAAAATGGGAACTTGCATTTGAGCAAGTTCCCATTTTTCGTATTGATCAATTAAAGAATCCCAGCAGGGCGCCGGCGGCTACGGCGGAACCGATGACTCCTGCAACATTCGGACCCATGGCGTGCATGAGCAGGAAGTTGTGACGGTCGTACTCCAAACCGAGGTTGTTGCTGATGCGGGCACTCATAGGCACGGCACTCACACCGGCATTTCCGATCAGTGGGTTCAGCTTCTTGCCCTTTGGCAGGAAGAGGTTCATCAGTTTCACGAAGAGGATACCGCTGGCTGAAGCGATGATGAATGCCAGGGCACCGAGGGCGAAGATCTTGATGGTGTTCAGGGTGAGAAACTCAGATGCCTGGGTAGAACAGCCTACTGTCAAGCCGAGCAGCATTACCACGATGTCATTCAGGCTGCTGCCTGCTGTCTTGGCAAGTCTAGTCGTCTTTCCGCTTTCCTTCAGGAGATTTCCGAAGAAAAGCATACCGAGCAATGGCAGACCTGATGGTACGATGAAGGTGGTGAGCAGCAAACCGACGATAGGGAAGAGAATCTTCTCTGTCTGTGATACCTGACGTGCTGGCTTCATCTTGATGATGCGCTCTTCCTTGGTGGTGAGCAGACGCATCAATGGGGGCTGGATTACTGGCACCAATGCCATATAGGAGTAGGCACAAACGGCGATGGCTCCCATCAGGTTAGGACTTAACTTACTGCTCAGGAAGATGGCGGTAGGTCCGTCGGCACCACCTATGATGGCAATACCGGCTGCCTGGTTCGGTTCGAACCCCAGAGCCAGGGCTATCATATAGGCACCGAAGATGCCAAACTGTGCGGCGGCTCCTATCAGAATCAGCTTCGGATTGGAAATCAATGCCGAGAAGTCGGTCATCGCTCCGATGCCCAGGAAGACAAGTGGGGGATACCATCCCTGTCTTACTCCCTGATAGAAGATGTTCAGAACGGAATTATCTTCGTATAGGCCTATTTCGAGTCCGGCATCAGCACGGAAGGGGATGTTGCCCAGGATGATGCCCAGTCCGATGGGCACCAGGAGAAGTGGTTCGAAATCCTTCTTGATGGCAAGCCAGATGCAGATAACTCCTATCACGATCATGGCGAGGTTTCCTGCCGTGGCGTTTGCAAAGCCCGTATAGGTCAGGAACTCATTGAAGTTTTGTATGATGAAATCCATAAGCTATCTATTTAATGGTTACTAACGTGTCTCCTTCCATCACGGCATCGCCTTTATTCACGTTGATGCTGGTGATGGTTCCGGAAGTCTCTGCCTCGATGTTGTTCTGCATCTTCATGGCTTCGAGAATCACGACGGTATCGCCTGCGTTAACCTTGTCACCCACCTTCACCTTGATTTCGTTGATGGTGCCAGGCAGAGGGGCTACCACTGGCTTGCCGGCAGCTGCTGCAGTCGGTTTGGCGGTTGGCGCAGCTGTAGCATTTGCTGTAGAAGTGGAAGAACTGTTGTTATTCTCGCTTTTTACAGTTTGTTCTCCTCCCAACTTCACTTTCTGCTTGCTAGCCTTCACAGGCTGCTTCATTTCCACTTCGAATGGGATGCCATTCACGGTTACGTTGGCGATGTTGCCTTCTATATCCTGGATCTCGACTTCGTAATCGACTCCTTTCACTGTATATTGATACTTAGCCATAGTTTCTGTTATTTAGAATTATTGATATTATTGAATTTCGGAGCATTCCATCTTGTCTGTTTAGGCTTGATGGTGATGATGCCTGATTCCACATCATGTACATCCTCCAGGTATTCCCTGAGGGCAAGTGAAATCACGGCCATGTAAATCTCCTTGTCGATACCCTTGGTCTCCAGACCATCCTTCAGCAGGATATTGGTCTTATGACTCAGGTCTTGCGTTACCTCAATGGTCTTCTTGCCGGTCTTATATAATAAGGTGGCATGCTTCTCGGTGGCACGGGCGATGCGCTGCTTGTGTTTCATGTAGGCTCCGAATGCCCAGAATACGACGAAGAGGAGGGCGAGACATGAGAATACGATGCCCATTGAAAGCACGGAGATGCCGATGCCGTATGGATCCTGCTTCTTCAGAAGCTGTGCCTTGCTCAGACCTATGTGTTGTGGCAGATAGCCCGGGGTGATGGCTCCAGCTATGGCTTTCTCCCATGTCTTGAAATCCTGTCTCAATTCATAGCTTTCGTCGGCAGCCAATACAGGCACGCTTACGGAGTCTATCAAGTCCACGGCATTTCCGTCATAGAGGGCTATCCAGTTGGGCTTCTTTTCCTGTAGAATCAGATTGAGGTGGAAAGGACCTGTGTTGGAAGAATCCTTTGCCTTCCAAAGCTGTCCGTTCCAGCCGTCTTTGTACCAGGAGCTGCTGTCGAAGATGACGATGCTTTTCTTGCCGCCCAGTGTGGTTCGGGGCTCGTTGTTCGGCAAGGGGCACATCAGTTGTCGGCGTGCTTCGGGCGAAAGATTCTTGTTGAGAACCCGTCGGTCGGTGGTTAGGAACATACCACGTACGTTATACGTGGTAAAGGAGGAATTGCTCAATTCCACCCATGGTTTGTGCTGACCGTACTCATCTACGAGGTTGGTACGGTTGTGGGTCATCACCTCCGTAATACGGATGCTCTTGGCTCCCTGGCTCCAAGCGGACAAGGATGCGATGACTAGCATGGTTATCAAAAATCCCAATTTCTTCATACGCATATCAACGTTTTAGAAGTTTTCATTTTTAAGAAAATCACATTAGGTTTTCTTGTCTGTTGTTTTAATGCGTCAAAGTTACGAATAATTTGTGAAAAGGCAACAAAAAAGGTGCACAATTTTTTATCTTTGTGCACCTCTTTTATAATTTATAACTATTACTAGTTGTTTTGTTAACTTTTGTAAGCGTTTAGGCTCCGCAGAAGAACAGCACCACGATCTGGGCTGTAAAGATACGGAGGAACATACTCAATGGATATACAGTAGAGTAACCTACGGCTGGAGCCTCCTTAGAGCATGATGCGTTGGCATAAGCTAGGGCAGGAGGGTCGGTATAAGTACCGGCAAGCATACCCATGATGGTGAAGTAATTGAACTTGAACTTCAATCTGGCGATGGTACCCACGATGAGGATAGGAATGATGGTGATGAGGAAACCGCATCCCACATATTTCAATCCGTCGCCCTGAACCACTGTGTCCCAGAATCCGGCACCCGCCTTGATTCCCACACTCGCCAGGAAGAGTACCAGTCCTATCTCTCGCAGCATCATGTTGGCGGAGGTAGTGGTGTAGGTAACCAGCTTCATGCGATAACCGAAACGGCCGATGAGGATGGCGATGATGAGCGGACCACCGGCGATACCCAGCTTCAGAGGCACTGGCATGCCAGGGATAGCGAATGGGAGAGAACCGAAGATGATACCTACCATGATACCGATGAAGATGGTAGCGATGTTAGGCGCATCGAGGCGCTTTACAGAGTTACCCATGATTTCAGCCACACGGTTTACATTCTCCTCAGGACCTACTACCATCACGCGGTCGCCCACGTGGAAGTGGTGGTTACGGCCTGCGAAGAGATCCATACCCTGACGGGAAATACGGGTCACGTTCACACCATATACACTGGAGAAGTGCATCTTGCCAAGGGTCTTGCCGTTCATCTCAGGACGGGTAACGATGATTCTTCTGGATACGAAATGTTGAACCTCATCCTTCTCGCGGTCCCACTCTGCATCAATCTCAGGACCGATGAAAGCCTTGATGGCTTCTGCATCAGCCTCAGCACAAACCACGAGCAGCTCGTCGCCTACCTCGAAGGTTGTCTTGCTGTTAGGGATGCTCACCTCTCCGTTGTGGAGGAGTCTTGAGCAGACGATGTCTCGGTTCAAGAACTCTGAAACCTCTCTCAGTGTTCTACCTGCGATGTAGGCATTCTCCACGCGCAGGTGCATATTGTGAGGTTTTGCATGAGGGTTGGCAGCCTCCTCCTCGTTGAGCTGCTCTTCTTCTGCAGCCATATCCACGCGGGTGATGTATTTGATGAGGATGGTAGCACCAATGATACCAACCACACCCAGAGGATAGGCACAGGCATAACCGTTGGCGATGCTAGGAGCACCGTTAGGGAAAACACTGAGCAATGCCTCGTTGGCAGCACCAAGACCTGGGGTGTTGGTAACCGCACCATAGAGGGTACCCACCATCATAGGCAGGTTCTGTGGGTTGCTAGTGTCGAAGAAGAGGTAATAGCATCCGAACATCACGAGGATGTTGAGCAGGATAGCTGTAGCAGAAAGCAAGTTCAGCGTCACACCACCTTTCTTGAAACTTTCGAAGAAGCCAGGACCCACCTGCATACCAATCATGAAGACAAAGAGTATCAATCCGAAGTCTTGCACGAAGGTAAGGATTTCCTTAGGGCCCGTGAAGCCCACGTGGCCGGCCAGGATACCTGCGAAGAGCACGAAGGTAACACCCAGCGAGATGCCACCGATCTTGATCTTTCCCAGATACACACCAACCGCAATCACGATTGCGTAGAGTAGGGCGATGTGAGCCACCGACTCTGTGTTGGTGAAAAGATTAATAATCCAATCCATTAATTTCTTTTAAATTTTCGGTTTTAATAATATATTGAATAAAGGGAATACTGTATCGTGATTATTAAGGCAGGGTATCTTATATTGAAAAATTCGAGGACATCCACGGATGGGATGCCCCCGAACTCAATTTATATAGAAACCTATTGATTACTTCTCAATAGCTGCTACACCTGGCAATACCTTGCCCTCGATAGCCTCGAGGAGAGCACCACCACCTGTAGAGATATAAGATACCTGATCAGCCAAACCGAACTTGTTGATGCAAGCTACAGAGTCGCCACCACCGATGAGTGAGAATGCACCTTCCTTAGTAGCCTCAGCGATTGCGTCAGCGATAGCCTTAGAACCACCAGCGAAGTTGTCGAACTCGAATACACCTGCAGGACCGTTCCAGAGGATTGTCTTAGCACCCTTGATAGCTGCAGCGAAAGCCTTGCGAGTCTCAGGACCTGCGTCCATACCCTCCCAGCCGTCAGGGATGTTGTTAGATGGGCAAACCTGGGTATTGCAGTCGTTCTTGAAGTCGTCACCGCAGATAGAGTCTGTGCCGAGTACGAGGTTTACACCGTTCTCCTTAGCCTTCTTGATTACGTCGAGAGCTACATCGAGCTTGTCATCCTCGCAGATAGACATACCGATCTTGCCACCGAGAGCCTTAGAGAATGTATAAGTCATACCACCGCAGAGAATCAGGTTGTCAACCTTAGTCAACAAGTTCTCGATGATACCGATCTTGGTAGAAACCTTAGAACCACCCATGATAGCTGTGAATGGGCGCTTGATGTTGCCGAGAACTGCGTCAACAGCCTTTACCTCTTTCTCCATCAGGAAACCGAGCATCTTGTGATCCTTGTCGAAAGAATCTGCGATGACAGCTGTAGAAGCGTGCTTGCGGTGAGCTGTACCGAATGCGTCCATTACATATACGTCAGCGTAAGAAGCCAACTTAGCAGCGAACTTCTTCTGACGCTCCTTCATCTCAGCCTTAGCAGCGTCGAACTCAGGAGTACCCTTCTCTACACCTACTGGCTTACCTTCCTCTTCAGGATAGAAACGAAGGTTCTCGAGCAAGAGAGCCTCACCTGGCTTCAAAGCAGCAGCCTCAGCATCAGCGTTACCGCAGTCCTTAGCAAACTTAACCTCTACACCGAGAGCGTCTGATACGTTCTTAACAATCTGAGAGAGTGAAAGTTCTGGCTTAACCTTGCCCTTTGGCTTACCCATGTGGCTCATCATGATGAGCGCACCACCGTCTGCGAGTACCTTCTTCAAAGTAGGGAGGGCACCGCGGATACGAGTGTCGTCTGTTACATTACCATTCTCATCCAATGGCACGTTGAAATCAACGCGTACGATTGCCTTGTGACCAGCAAAGTTAAAATTCTCAATTTTCATTTTACCTAAATTTTTATATTAGTATTATGTTATTAACCCTGTTTACTGCTGAAACGACCTTTGCCCTACGACTAGTGAGCTTATCAGGCTCCTATGTGCATACTATATAAAAATAGGAGTGGTGTCGGGTCGTAACAAACTCTTTCCGTAGGCAAAAGTAACAAAAATAATCGGTACTACCAAATCTTTCTGCTACGATTTAAAGATTTTTTGTGGTAGATAAGCTTTTTTGCCATATCTACTTTGCAAAACGATGGTTATAAAATGTAAAAATGGTTACTTTTTTAGTGTTTAAAGAAAAAAAACTGTACCTTTGCCGACAAATTCAATCGTTATGGCAAAAGATAAGATAGCATACGTTTGCAGCAACTGCGGGCAGGAAAGTGCCAAGTGGATGGGTAAATGCCCTAGCTGCGGACAATGGAATACTTTTAAGGAGATTCGCATTGCGGCTGATTCGGGATCGCAGGCGGCTAAAAGCGCTGGCATGACCATGAGGCATGGCGGGGCTGCTACCATGTTTGGTGGGCAACACTCCGACGCGGATGCCAAGCCGATGAATCTGAAGGATATTTCGGCAGTGGATGAGCCGCGTATCGATATGATGGACGAGGAGCTGAACCGCGTACTGGGTGGCGGTATGGTGCCGGGAAGCATCACCCTGCTGGGCGGTGAACCGGGCATCGGAAAGAGTACCCTTACGCTGCAGACTATTCTGAATATGAAACATAGAAGGGTGCTGTATGTGAGCGGTGAGGAGAGTGCCCATCAGATTAAGCTGAGAGCTGACAGACTGGCGAAGGGACAGGCTATGCTGAAGAATGGTTCAACTGGAGATGCTGCTTCGGCAGATGGAATTCCACCGGAGAATGCCTTCGATCATATTATGATTCTCTGTGAAACACAGTTAGAGAAAATCTTTTCCCATATTCAGCAAGTGGCTCCAGAACTGATAGTTATCGATTCTATCCAAACAATTGCTACAGAGAGTGTGGATAGTTCTCCTGGTTCTGTATCCCAGGTGCGTGAATGCGCAGCATCGCTCCTGAGATTTGCCAAGACCAGCGGTATCCCTGTTATCCTGATCGGACATATTAATAAGGAGGGAACCCTGGCTGGTCCGAAGATTCTGGAGCATATTGTGGATACCGTCATCCAGTTTGAGGGTGATCAACATTATATGTACCGCATCCTGCGAAGCATCAAGAACCGATTCGGAAGCACTTCGGAACTCGGCATCTACGAGATGCTGCAGGGAGGATTGAGACAGGTGAGCAATCCGTCGGAACTGCTCCTTACGGAAGACCATGACGGATTGTCGGGTGTTGCCATCAGTGCTGCCATTGAGGGTGTGCGCCCGTTCCTGGTGGAAACGCAGGCTCTGGTGAGCACGGCGGCATACGGAACTCCCCAGCGCTCGGCAACGGGTTTCGACCAGCGAAGACTGAATATGCTCCTTGCAGTGATGGAGAAGCGAGTGGGCTTCAAGTTGATGGCGAAAGATGTGTTCCTGAACATTGCGGGAGGCTTGCGAGTGACGGACCCTGCGATGGACCTGAGTGTACTGGCTGCGGTATTGAGCAGCAATGTGGATACAGCGATAGAGCAGGGCTGGTGTATGTGTGGCGAGGTAGGACTCAGTGGCGAGGTTCGTCCGGTGAGCCGTATCGAGCAGCGCGTCGCTGAGGCAGAGAAGCTCGGTTTCCAGCATATCATCATTCCGAAATATAATTATCATGGTTTCGACCATAAGAAGTATCAGATAGAGATTCATCCCGTAAGGAAGGTGGAAGAGGCGTTCCGCTGCCTGTTCGGGTGAAGATCTCACGCAGATTTCACGGATTCCGCAGATTTTTGTGTACAATCTGACTTTATGAATATTGTATAATCTGACTTTAAAATAAAAAGTTCAAAATAAATGAAGGATTCAGTAATTATTGTGAGCGGCGGTATGGATAGTATTACCCTGCTCTATGACAAGAAGGACGAGATAGCCCTGGGTATCAGTTTCAACTATGGAAGCAATCACAACGAGCGGGAGATCCCTTTCGCCAAGATGCACTGCGAGCGACTGGGCATCAAGCATATCAACATTGATCTGGGATTCATGCATCAGTATTTCAAGAGCTCTCTCCTGGAAGGTGCCGATGCCATCCCTGAGGGACATTATGCCGATGACAATATGAAATCTACCGTGGTGCCTTTCCGTAATGGTATCATGCTGAGTATCGCCATCGGTATCGCTGAGAGCAACAATCTGAAGAAGGTGCTCATCGCCAATCACGGCGGCGACCACACTATCTATCCGGACTGTCGCCCTGAATTTATCAAGGCAATCGATGAGGCTGCCGAGGCTGGCACCTTCGTAGATGTTCGCGTGGTGGCTCCTTATACCAACATCACCAAGGGTGAGATTGCAGCCATCGGCAAGAAACTCGGTATTGACTATGCCGAGACCTGGAGCTGCTACAAGGGTGGTGAGAAGCACTGCGGAAAGTGCGGTACCTGCGTGGAGCGCAAGGAAGCCCTGGCTGAGGCAGGTATCGAAGATACTACGGAGTATGAGGAATAAAGAATGCCTTATATAATTAAGGTATGGGTAAAAGTTAATGTGGAAATATAAAAGATAAAACATAAAACAAATGAAGAAAATGATTTTTACAGCTGCTATGATGCTGGCATCTGCAGCAGCGATGGCTCAGAGCGGAACCTTTCAGATCAAGGGTAACGTAGAGGGGTTGCCGGATTCTCTGGTAGCTATGATTGGAAGAAAGACGGAAAACATTGATGTTAAGAAAAAGAAGTTTGAGTTCTCCAAGAACTTTGATAAGCCTCAATGGGTTTATCTCTGTGACCAGAAGGTCATCAAGAGTGGAGCATTTAGTGCAATCCCTGTCTTTGCTATTCCGAGTGAGACTATTGAGATGAAGGGTAACTTCACTGGGGGTGTCGATATCAAGGGAGGTAAATTCTATCAGGAGCAGGATTTGATGAATGAGTATAAGGGTCAGGCTTACAAGGATATCAAAGCGCTCTGGAAATGGTATTCTGACAATGTGAATGACAGCAACCGCGATTCTATCGAAAAAGTTGTAGATGAGCGTATGGAACCTTTGCAGAAGAAGTATGCTGCCGACCTTCTTGCTTATGCCAAGCAGCATTCTGATCAGGAATGTATCGCTCTTCTCATCGACGAGCTGGACGATGTCAAGGATAAGGAGACTTTGATCAGTCTGATGGCAGATAACGTCAAGAATGGTAGAATGAAGGCATACTATGAGCCAATATTCGAACGTGCCAAGAAGCGCGCAGAGATGGAGGAGAAGGCTAAAGTGGTTCAGGCTTCCGGTGTAGAGGCTCCTGATTTCACCTTGAATGATATCAACGGCAAGCCATTCTCTCTTTCCAGCCTTCGTGGCAAGTATGTTGTCATCGACTTCTGGGGTTCCTGGTGTATCTGGTGTATCAAGGGTATGCCTAAGATGAAGGAGTACTACGAGAAGTACAAGGGTAAGTTCGAGATTCTGGGTGTTGACTGCAATGATACCGAGGCAAAGTGGAAGGCTGCCGTTGAGAAGCATCAGTTGCCATGGATTCATGTTTATAATCCAAAGGGTAGCGATGTGCTCGACAAGTATGCTGTTCAGGGCTTCCCAACTAAGATTGTCATCGGTCCTGACGGCAAGATTGTGAAGACCATTGTGGGTGAGGATCCTGCATTCTACACCTTGCTCGATGAAGTTTTGAAATAATGATAAAGGCTTCTGCGGATTCGCAGAAGCCTTTATCATTATATATGGTATTTCCTTTGATAGTTTCTCTTTGATTTTACCGGTGCTCCATTGAAGGAGTCGGTGCCTCTTCCGATGCCTGGTCCACGGCTGCCGCCCCGATAGCTCTCGTGGAAGCTGGCTCCACCGCAGTACTCGCTCCAGCGGGCACGGATTCTATCTACATAATCTGCCGTCTCTGTACCTCGCATATAACCATATTTCACCACAGGGTCTCCATAATAGGCGGGTTGGGTAAGGCGCAGCACGTATTCTCTTACATGTCCCCAGTTCTGTGGGTTGCCACCATGTTTCCTGGTCAGTGCCATTGCATCACGGATATGGTGAAAACCGCCATTATAGGCAGCCAGGGCGAAGAGCGCACGCTGTGCCGGATCGCCTACATCCGAGAAATGTCCCTGGAGTTCTGCCATGTATCTGGCTGCTGCTGCCACATTCGCCTCTGCATCGTGGATGGCACTCATCGGTAATCCCAGGTGGGCAGCGGTAGATGGCATGATCTGCATCAGTCCGCAGGCGCCAGCCCATGATTTGGCATTCGGGTCGAAGCAACTCTCTTGGTAACACTGTGCAGCCATCAGGCGCCAGTCCATACGTGCCGTTCCGCTGTATCTCATAAAGAGATGGTCGTAGCGGGAGATGACTCCCTTGGAACGGTTGAGGAAAGGAGAATAGACATGTCGGCGGATGCTTGCCGTAGAGAGCAGGAAGGACTCTTCCTTTTTCACCTCGGCTATCAGTTTTGGCTTGAACCATCCGTTCAGTGTATCGGCGAGACTCTTGTTGCCGCCAACTACCGCCCACTGCGTCTTGCCTTTATCAGGCGTTACGCCGCAGAAAAGTAGATTGATAGTCTTGCTATCTCCGGAAACCGATTTTGCAGCCGTTTTGTTCTTTCCTGCCGATGACTTTTCACCTTTTAATATATGACGGGGCAGGGGAACGGCGATGATGTCGCCTTCTCCCTTCTGGAGCTTCTGAATCATCTCGGTAGTATCCTTGCATTCCTCCACTCTCAGCGACACACCAATCTGCTGGGCAAACTTCTCGCAGAGCAGGTACTGCAGACCCATTCCGTGGTTGTGGTAATCATAATAGGTGGTAGGACCATTCACAGTAAGCATGATCAGCTCGCCATTGTCCTGGATATCCGACAGCGACAAACCCCGTTGCTGAGCCTGAGCGCCAGCATCGCCATCTGCTGCGTTTTCGTCAGTTCCCTCTTCATCAGAACCGTCCATATCTTCCACTTCACCCACGGGAGTTCCCCAGGGAGTGAGTTCCTGTTGCGGTTTCTTGTCAGCGCAACTGGCAAGCAAAAACAGCGAATATAATGTGTATAAATATATTTTTTTTCTCATTGCGACTGCAAAAGTACAAAAAAAAAGCATATAAGTGCGAAATTATTTGCATATTCTAACAATTTTATGTACTTTTGCAATGTTTTTCAAACAAAATACAGAAATATGTTACGAATAGCAGTACAAAGTAAAGGTCGTCTGTTCGACGACACAATGAATCTTTTAGCAGAGGCGGACATCAAGGTAAGCGCCTCAAAGCGCACTCTTCTGGTGCAGGCAAGTAATTTCCCTCTGGAGGTGCTCTATCTCCGCGATGACGATATTCCTCAGAGCGTAGCCTCTGGCGTTGCCGACATCGGTATCGTGGGTGAGAATGAATTTGTAGAGCGTGGTGAAAACGCACAGATTATCGACCGATTGGGTTTCAGCAAGTGCCGCTTGAGTCTTGCCATCCCTAAGAAGATTGATTATCCAGGATTGCAGTGGTTTAATGGCAAGAAGATTGCTACTTCTTATCCTAACATCCTGCGCAACTTCATGAAGAAGAACAATATCAATGCCGACATTCACGTCATCACTGGTTCTGTGGAGATTAGCCCGGGTATCGGTCTGGCAGATGGTATCTTTGATATTGTCAGCTCTGGTTCTACACTGGTAAGCAACAATCTCGCCGAGGTTGAGGTGGTGATGAAGAGCGAGGCTCTGCTCATCGGCAACTGGAAAATGGATGATGAGAAGCATCAGATTCTCAACGAGATGCTGTTCCGCTTCGAGGCTGTACGCTCTGCACAGGACAAGAAGTACGTGATGATGAATGCCCCTAAGGCAAAGGTCGAGGAGATTACCCAGGTATTGCCAGGTATCAAGAGCCCTACCATCATCCCATTGGCAGACGAGGAGTGGTGCTCTATCCACACCGTTCTCGATGAGAAGCGCTTCTGGGAAATCATCGGTAAGTTGAAGGAACTCGGTGCACAGGGCATCCTGGTGACACCAATCGAGAAGATGATATTGTAACATTGAACTGTTTGCAAAGTTCAATGTATTAATAAATTTCAAAGTATAATAAGGAATGAAGGTAATAAAGTATCCTGCAAAGGAGGAATGGAGCGAGATTGTAGAACGCCCACACCTGGATGTATCGCAGTTGAATGCGACCGTACAAGGTGTACTCGACGATGTGAAGAACCATGGCGATGAAGCCGTGAAGCGTTACGAGGAGAAGTTTGATCATGCCCATCTCGATTCTTTGGCTGTGACTGAGGCTGAAATCGAAGAGGCTGAGCAACTGGTTTCTCAAGAACTGAAAGACGCTTTGCACCTCGCCCATCATAACATTGCCGCATTCCATCAGAGCCAGAAGTTTGAGGGTAAGAAGGTGGAAACCTGTGCTGGTGTCACCTGCTGGCAGAAGAGCGTGGCGATAGAGAAGGTGGGATTGTATATCCCTGGTGGTACTGCACCTTTGTTTAGCACCGTATTGATGCTCGCCACTCCTGCCAAGATTGCCGGTTGCAAGGAGATTGTTCTCTGCACGCCTCCTAACAAGGAGGGTAAGGTGAATCCAGCTATCCTGATGGCGGCAAAGATTGCTGGCGTAAGCAAGATTTTCAAGGCTGGCGGCGTGCAGGCCATCGGTGCGATGGCATACGGAACAGAAAGTGTGCCTAAGGTATATAAGATCTTCGGTCCGGGCAACCAGTTTGTGATGGCTGCCAAGCAGCAGGTTTCTCTCCACGATGTGGCTATCGATATGCCGGCAGGACCTTCGGAGGTTTGTCTCATCGCTGATGAAACAGCCAACCCTGTCTTTGCTGCTGCCGACCTCTTATCGCAGGCTGAGCACGGCTTTGACTCACAGGTTTTCTTCATCACTACCTCCGAAAAGGTTTTGGAAGATGTGAAGAAGGAAGTGGAAGTGCAGTTGGAGCAGTTGCCACGTAAGGAGATGGCGCAGACCTCATTGGACAATTCCAAGTTCATCCTTGTGAAGGACGAAGAGGAAGCCATCGATCTCTGCAATACCTATGCCCCTGAGCATCTCATCATTGCAACTGCTGATTATGAGCAGCTTGCCGAGAAAGTGGTGAATGCGGGCAGCGTATTCCTGGGCAACTATGCATGTGAGAGTGCCGGCGACTATGCCAGCGGTACCAATCATACCCTGCCAACCCATGGCTATGCACTGGCTTACAATGGCGTGAACCTCGACAGTTACAACCGCAAGATCACCTTCCAGCATCTCACGGAAGAAGGTATTCGTAACATAGGTGATGCTGTGGTGACGATGGCGGAGAACGAGCAGTTGGAGGCACATGCCAACGCCATGAGATTGAGAGTAAAAAGTCTAAAATAAAAGTAAGGTATGAAAGATTTAAAAGACTTGTGCCGAGAAAACATCTGGAACTTGGCACCTTACAGTTGCGCTCGCACGGAATTCGCTGGCAGAAATGCCCGCGTCTTCCTCGATGCCAACGAGAATCCCTATAACGACCCTTATAACCGATACCCTGACCCACTGCAGGTGGAACTGAAAAAACAGGTGAGTAAGATCAAGGGGGTAGCTGAAGACCAGATTTTCCTGGGCAATGGTTCGGATGAGGCCATTGACTTGGTTTACCGTGTATTCTGTCGTCCTGGCAAGGATAATGTGGTAGCCATCGCTCCTACATACGGTATGTATGAGGTTTGTGCTGATGTCAACGACGTGGAGTATCGATCTGTGTTGCTCGATGAGAACTATCAGATTTCTGCAGAGAAGATCATTGACGCCTGCGATGAGAATACCAAGGTGGTATGGTTCTGCAGCCCTAACAACCCGACGGGCAATCACATCAATCGCGAGGCTATCGTAGAGGTGCTTCGCCTCTTTGATGGTATAGTCATTGTGGATGAGGCTTATAGCGATTTCTCTTCCGAGCGCACCTTCCGTGGTGTGCTGAAGCATTTCCCTAATCTCATCGTGCTCAATACGATGAGCAAGGCATGGGGTTGTGCAGCGCTTCGTCTGGGTATGGCGTTTGCCAGCAAGGATATTATTGACATATTCAATAAGGTGAAGTATCCTTATAATGTGAATCTGCTTACCCAGCAGCAGGCACTTGAGGTTTTGAAGAATCCACTGAAGGTGGATGAGTGGGTGAAGAACATCCTTCAGGAGCGTTCGAAGGTGATGGCTGCCTTTCTGGATCTGCCTATCACCGTGAAGGTTTATCCTACGGATGCCAACTTCTTCCTGGTAAAGGTTACTGATGCGCAGGCCATCTACGATTATCTGGTGGCACAGGGCATCATCGTAAGAAACCGCAATAAGGTTCAGCTTTGCGGCAACTGTCTGAGAATCACCATCGGAAACAAGACAGAGAATGCCGAGTTGCTCGGGGCGTTGAGACAATATTAATAAAATAATCGCCGTTTATCTCATGTTCGGGATAAACGGCGATTTTTTAATTCATTTCATATTATTTTCTCCTGCCTCTTCCTTCGTTTCTTCCCTGGTTTCCACGTCCGCTGCCACGCTCGTTCTTGTCTCCGCTGTTATAGCGGTTTTTGCGATTGTGGTTGTCGGTGTCGAAATTAGGATTGAAACTCTTTTTCTTCTTGTCCTTGAAGAAGCCGGCACCTTGCTCTTTCTGATTGCGGAGCTCGGCTCTGGCTGCGGCTACTGCATCGCGGATATTAGCATTGGCGTTGTTGCTTCTGCCCTGCGGAGCATTATTTCCTCTTCCTTGCTGAGCATGACCGTTTCTTGAAGATTTACCATTCAAAGGACGGCCTTCATTGAGGTATTTATCCTCATCATAGCAACCTACATTGCCATATCCCTTTGGCGCAAAGCGGTCTGCTGCATTTCTGCCACGGCCTTTTCCGCCATTTGGCTCTGCTGCATTTCTGCCGGCACCACGCTTGCCCTTGGCTCCTCTGCCCACGCCCGGATTGTCATAGGTAGAACCAATCGCCTTGTCATCGAAGTTGGTCTTCTTGCCCTTGAAACCTCCGCCATGATTTCCACCGAAGCTCTTCTTGTCGTATAGCTTATCTATCAAATCCGTTCTGCCGATACGGCGAAGTTCGCTCTCAATGGCACGGCGCTCCTCTGGCTTATACCAGAAGAAGAACATGCGCTGGGCAAGCTTTTCCTTCTGCGTCTTGGCACTGAATACTGGTTCCAAGGTGTATGGGTCGTATCCCGTGTACCAGGTTTCCGTAGAAATCGTCATTGGGGTAGGGGTGAAGTCCTGTACCTGCTCCAGATGAAAGTCGAGTCCCTTGGTAATTACTGCCAGTTCAGCCATATCCTCTTCATGACAGCCCGGATGCGAACTGATGAAGTATGGAATGATCTGCTGGTTGAGACCTTCTTCCTTGTTGATCTTGTCGAAGATGCGTTTGAACTCGTAGAAGAGATCGAACGATGGTTTGCGCATGAACTTCAATACCTCTGGACTGGTATGTTCCGGTGCTACCTTCAGTCGGCCGCTCACGTGCTTGGTGATCAGCTCGCGGGTATATTCCCTTGCCGCCTGGTTCACCTTCTCGTCCTTGCTCTTGTGTAGGAGCAGGTCGTAGCGCACACCACTACCGATGAAGCTCTTCTTGATACCCGGCAGGGCATCTACGGCATGATAGATCTCCAGCAGCTTGCTGTGGTCGGTGTTCAGGTTCGGACAAATCTGAGGGTTCACGCACGATGGGCGCTTGCACACCTCGCACGCCTTCTGGTTCTTGCCGTGCATGCCATACATGTTTGCCGAAGGACCGCCCAGATCGCTCAGATAGCCCTTGAAATCAGGCATCTCGATGATTTTCTTCACCTCTTTCAGAATGCTCTCCTTGCTACGGCAAACCACGAACTTGCCCTGGTGTGCCGAAATGGTACAGAACGAGCAACCACCGAAGCAGCCACGATGCAGGTTCACGGAGAACTTGATCATCTCGTATGCCGGAATGGTCTTGCCCTTGTACTTAGGATGAGGCAGACGGGTGTAAGGCAGGTCGAAGGCAGCATCCAGCTCTTCGGTGGTCATCAGCGGGAATGGTGGATTCACCACTACATACTTACCGTCCGTCTCCTGAATCATGCGCTGGGCATGCATCTTGTTGGCTTCTTCCTCCAGATGGCGCACGTTCTCCGCCTGTCCCTTCTTGTTATGCAGGCACTCCTCGTGGCTATGCAGGATGATGTCATCCTCCTTGAATCCGCCAGGGATGTCCTTCTCCTTGCAGTAGAAAGCCACCTGCGGCATCTCGTGAATCTGGTCCATGGTCTTGCCTTCGGCTAATGCATTGGCAAGTTCCACGATGGAGCGTTCGCCCATACCATAGAGGATGAGGTCGGCACCCGAATCGCAGAGGATGCACTTGCGGAGTTCATCCTTCCAGTAGTCGTAGTGACTGATGCGGCGCAGTGATGCCTCGATACCGCCCAGTGCCACAGGTACGTCGGGATAGAGCTTCTTCAGTATCTGGGTATAGACGATAGACGGATAGTCGGGACGCATGTCGTGGCGGGAGTCAGGACTGAAGGCATCCTCGCTACGCATACGGCGGTTGGCCGTGTAACGGTTTACCATCGAGTCCATGGCTCCCGGAGATACGCCGAAGAAGAGGCGAGGGCGACCGAGCTTCTTGAAGTCACGGAAGTCGCCATGCCAGTCGGGCTGAGGCACGATGGCTACGCGATAGCCGTTAGCTTCCAGGATTCTTCCGAGGATAGCCGGTCCGAAGGATGGATGATCTACGTAGGCATCACCCGAGAAGAGGATGACGTCCAGTTCGTCCCATCCTCTGAGTTCGCACTCCTTCTTGGTTGTTGGGAGAAAATCTGTTAACTTATAATCCATTCAATATACTTTAGTCATTCACTGCATCTTGCTCAGCCTCAGCTGCTTCCTGTGCATCCTTCTTGTCCTTCCAATCTACGTAGAGCAATACGAGGTTGTGGAGGCCGAGTGCCTTCATATTCTGGTTGTAGATTACGTCGAGGCAGAGGTCGAGCAACTCCTTGTCCTTGATGTCGCTGCTCTCCAGAAGAGAACGGACGTTGAATCTTAACTTGTCGAGCACTTCCTCGTCGATGATGCCATTGCTATCTACGAAGTTGCGGAGCAACTGATACTTGTCAATAGTCTCTAAATGCTGGTCGCTCACTTCGATAGAGCGTGTACCAGACTGGTTTGCTTGAATCTTATACATATTTTATTGATTTTAAATTTATTCTGTTAAGAACTTCAGAATACCCTGCATGATGCTGTAGCGGGTTTTCTCATCGCTGATGCACTCCAGTGGGAATCCCATGGTGAAGGTGCGGTAGCTGGTACTCCTGTAGGCAACTGCTGCACTGGTTCCTGTAAGATAACGCATGGCGCAGAAGGCTGTGCTGCCTATTGGCTTGAGTATCTCCGGATGGGTGGCGGCATAATGCTTGGCATTCAGCGAATGATAGTAGCTGAACTCCTTGCCCAGTCCGCTTACCGTTGGCGATGTGGTAACGATACTGTCTCGCTCGGTAATGGTGGAATCTTCCGGATTGACATCCTGCACGATAAACTTGGTGCCGGTAGGCTCATAGTTTACTTTCAGAATGGCGCCCATGAATGATTTCTCCTCTTCATCCTGCATGTCGCTGCCGTTGTAGGAGCCGCTCACAAGCAGTTTTCCGCCGTTGAGGGCATAGTACTTGATGCGCTTCTGCATGGTTGGGGTGAAGGTCTTGTAGTACTGGTGGGTATAACCGTCGTAACGCTCCAGACCATTGATGAGGTCCACTGCCTGATAATCGGTCATCTTCACTCTTCCCGAAAGGATGGCTTCGCTCGAACAGCTGGCGATGCTGTACTTGTTGCCGGAAGCGATGGCCTGGGCATGCTCCACGGTATGGTTGAAGTCATTGCCCGCTACAAACTGTCCTATCATTTCGTTGCCGCTGTATCCCAGTCCGCTGGAAGATTCGATACCCATTCTATGGATGTCAAATACCCGCTGCTTGCCGCTCCAGCCCGCCGTCAGACCATAGCTTACGCCTGGGTCCTGGTCGAAGTCGAAGCCCTGGATACTGTCGTTATCTACCACCTGCGGTGAGGCAAGGCGATGGAAATTGTTCACGATCAGAATCTTGTTGGTGGCAGTAGGGTTATAGAGTGCCGAGAGGGTTTCTGATGGGAAGCTCTCGCCGCCCTGGTTTACAGCTGCTACCCGGAAGTTGTAGAGCTTGCCTGGCTCCAGCTTCACGTTGTAGATGTTGGAGCGAACCATCGTACCATTGTCGAATCCGCCTTTGCCTTCTGCCTGATAAACGATGTAGCTGGTTGGCTTGGCGGTAGGTTCCGTCTTGTCAAGCTGCGCATTCCAGGTGAGGCTGGCATAGCCCAGTTCATCCACCTCCACGCTGAAGTGGTTGGGTGCCAGAGGCTGTACCACATACGGTTCGTCATGGTTGCTGCTCACGAATCTGAGAATGGTCTTGTAGATGGAGCGGGCGATGGTAAACTTACCCATCGGATCCTGTGCGATGCGCATGTCCGGGAAGCTCTGGTGAGAGAGCATTTCGATGATTGCCGATGGTACTTCCGGCAGTCGGGTCTCCGAATAGTTCCTGTCCCAGAGATAGCGTTTTCCGAATGAACCAAAGGTGTTGGTCATATCTTCTACAAGATTATCTCTCAAAGCCTTAGCGAAATCCTTTGAAGCAAATCTTGAAATGCCGCTGTTCAGCATGCCATCGTTGAAATCGGTGGTGCAGATAGCGAGTGTACCCCAGGTGGATTGTCCGTCAGGATTGTATCCTGCGTCGCTGTGCAGGGCGAGAGAAAGCTCTATCGGCACGCGCTTGCCGTCCATTGCCGGCATATATACGCTGCCGCCTCCCAGCCAGTTGGTCATCATCGAACGGGTGTTGATGTCGTCGGCATAGTCGTTCTTACCCTTTCTTCCGCCATACACGCTATAGGGTGCTCCAGCCCACTGGGCGTAGTATCTTGCTCCTTCCAGGCAGCGAGGCAGTCCGCTTACGAATCCGCCACGTTCTATGTTGCCCATACCGCCTCCGAATCGTACGGCATCGGTGGTTACGACACCTCTGCGGGAAGCGTGATTGGTGCAGACTACACGGTTGAACTCATTGCATCCCTTGTCGAACTCGAAGGTGCCGAGATATACCCATGTGCCGCCACCCATACGCTGGTTGACGGTAAATTCCGTAGCCTGTCCCTTGTGATAGACGATGTATTTGGCATCGGGTACACTCTTGGGCAGTGTCTGGTAGCTTACATAAACGGCATATTTTCCCTCTTTCTGGAAGTTAGGCTGATAGCTTACCAGGCTGTTCTTCTTTCGCTTGGTAGCCTTCGCCTGTCTCACGGTACCTATCTGGAACGGATTTTCTCCATCCTGATAGGAAGCCTGGAGGTTGGCGAATCCCAGGGAGTCGCAGTTCTTCCATTTCTTGCCATTCACGAATTCCTGGTAGGAGATGGATTGTCTGTCGTCGTTATCCACCACAATCTCCTGCTGCTGCCAGTCGCGTTCACGGGGAGTGAAGACGATGGCGCCGGCATTTTCCAGCATCGGGATGAGGTAAGGCACCACAATGGTCTGGGTAAAGAGGTCTTCCGTGGTACAGAAGAGGTTAGGACGTTGCCATTTCCATCCTCTTTCAGCATCCCAGTATCTTCCGTGCGATGCCCATAGTGAGAGATGCCGGTTCTGCAGTCCGGCAGTCACGAAGTAGGGGCGTGAGGCGTTGAACACCCACGGATCTTCATCATATTCGATGTTTCCCCATGCATGACTGTTTCCCTCATCGAATGCCTGCAGCATGAATCCGGAAGAGATAAGCAGACTGCTTATCAGCCCATATTTTGTAAATCTCGTTTTTTTCACTTTCTTCTATGATGAGGGTGTGTCATAAGTCACATCCAATACGCCCTGAAAGGGCAGAAGCTCCTAGCCCGTCCTCGGTTGCCATTATCTGGACTTATGACACATCCTCCTTTCTTTTTGCTTGTTAGTCGATATTTCCGATAGAGAACTTCTCAGGTTTCTTTCCCTTGAAATCCTTGAAGTACAGCTTGATTTCCCGCATGTCCTTCTCCACATCACCCGAAGGGATGATCATCTTGGTACACTGTATCACCTTCTTCTCGTAATCCACGCCGTAGAGTAGGATAGGGATGCCTGCCTTGAGGGCGATGAAATAGAATCCCTTCTTCCATTCCGGGTTGAGCGAGCGGGTACCTTCCGGAGTGATGCAGAGACCGAAACTCTCGCGCTTCTTAGCCTCTTCGGCCAGGTTGTCGGTCATGCTGGTATGCTTGCTTCTCCACACCGGTACGCCTCCCATCTTTCTGAAGATAGGTCCCAGCGGCCAGAAGAACCATTCCTTCTTCATCAGGAAGTTGCTCTTGATGTTTTCAGCTCTGGAGTAGAGCTGTCCTATCAGGAAGTCCCAGTTGCTGGTGTGTGGTGCAAGACAGATGATGTACTTCTTGGGAAAGTCGATGGTTACTTCCTTCTTCCATCCCATTCGCTTGTATAATATCCACTGACAGATGTCCTTGATCATTTCTTCTTAATCTATTCTCTATATATATTATAGGTATAATGGATGTTCTTCTCCGTTTTTCGGGGCTTATCCCATATTGGAGATCTGGTCGATAATCTCGCTCACCTGCTTGTTGAAGTCATGAATCAGGTTCTGATAGTATGCTCCCGGCTTTATGCCAGGCTCTGGGTGAGAAACGCGCTTGATGAAGTCGTTATTGACCATTACGATAGATGAAAGGATGCCATCTACGTCCTCCTGAGAAGGTTTTCCATTGTACAAAGACGCTGCTACAGTCTCAGCGAAAAGCTCGCTGGTAATGTAGTTGATAGTGCGTTTTAAATCTCTTTTGTTAGCCATAATTCTTATTTCTAAATTAATAATTGGTTAAAAACATTGGCTCAAAGATAATCATTTTCTTTGGAAAAGCAATAGAAAATCAAAAAAAATATCGATATTAACTCATTTTTAGCATTTTTCTTTCCGTATCTCGTAGAAAAACCTTAAATTTGCAGTGTTTTTGAAGTTTCAACTAATTAAATATTAATAAAAGAATTATGGAAAAAAGTGCATTGCAGATTGCAAGAGCGGCTTATCAGCCAAAGTTGCCAAAGGCGCTTCAGGGTCCTGTAAAGGCAGTTGAGGGTGCAGCAACTCAGTCAGTAGGTAACCAGGAAGAAATCAAGGCTCTCTTCCCTAACACATACGGAATGCCTGTTATTACTTTCGAGGCTGGCGAGGCTCAGGAACTCCCTGCTTTCAACGTAGGTGTTATCCTTTCTGGCGGTCAGGCTCCTGGCGGTCACAACGTGATCTCTGGTCTCTTCGACGGTGTGAAGTCTCTCAACCCAGCTAACAAGCTCTATGGCTTCATCCTCGGTCCTGGCGGTCTCGTTGATCACAAGTATATGGAGATTACTCCTGAGATTATGGACGAGTACCGTAACACTGGTGGTTTCGATATCATCGGTTCTGGCCGTACAAAGTTGGAGAAGGAAGACCAGTTTGAGAAGGGTATTGAGATTCTCCGTGAGCTCGGTATCAAGGCACTCGTTATCATCGGTGGTGACGACTCTAACACCAACGCCTGCGTTCTCGCTGAGTACTATGCTGCCAAGAAGTATGGCGTTCAGGTAATCGGTTGCCCTAAGACTATCGACGGTGACTTGAAGAACGAGCAGATTGAGACTTCTTTCGGTTTCGATACAGCCTGCAAGACTTACTCTGAGCTCATCGGTAACATCGAGCGCGACTGTAACTCTGCACGCAAGTACTGGCACTTCATCAAGTTGATGGGTCGTTCAGCTTCTCACATCGCTCTTGAGTGCGCACTCCAGACTCAGCCAAACGTCTGCCTGATTTCTGAGGAGGTAGAGGCTAAGGAGATGTCTCTTGATGATGTTGTAACATACATCGCTACAGCTGTAGCTAACCGTGCTGCTGATGGCAACAACTTCGGTACTGTTCTCATCCCAGAGGGCTTGATCGAGTTCATCCCAGCTATCAAGAAGCTTATCGCAGAGTTGAACGAGGTTCTTACAGACCCTGCAACAGGTGAGAGCCGTGAGTTTGCCAGCGCTGAGGAGCAGATTGCATTCGTTAAGGGTGCCATCGCTAAGGACAACCTCGCTGTATTGGAGTCTTTGCCAGCAGACGTAGCTCGCCAGCTTTGCCTCGACCGTGACCCTCACGGAAACGTACAGGTTTCTCTCATCGAGACAGAGAAGTTGCTCTCTCGCATGGTAGCTGACAAGTTGGCTGCTTGGAAGAAGGAGGGTAAGTATGTTGGTAAGTTCTCTGCTCAGCACCACTTCTTCGGTTACGAGGGACGTTGCGCAGCTCCTTCTAACTACGATGCAGACTACTGCTACTCACTCGGTTTCAACGCATCTCGCCTCATCGCTAACGGCAAGACTGGTTACATGTCAATCATCAAGAATACAACAGCTCCTGCAGCTGAGTGGATTGCCGGTGGTGTGCCTATCACAATGATGATGAACATCGAGCGTCGTAACGGTGCCAACAAGCCAGTTATCCGCAAGGCTCTCGTAGAGCTCGACGGTGCTCCATTCAAGTTCTTCGCTTCTAAGCGTGAGCAGTGGGCTAAGGAGACATCTTATGTATATCCAGGTCCTATCCAGTACTGGGGTCCATCTGAGGTTTGCGATCAGACCACAAAGACTCTCCAGTTGGAGCAGGCTAAGTAATAAGAAATAATCATATTATTATATGTCAACAAGACGAACGGCTTCTTCACAAAAAAAGGGTACTGTGGCGAGAAGGAAGACTTCTTCTCGGCGTGGGGGCTCTGGTGGCAGAAGGCGTTCGTCTTCTGTTTTTCAGCGTTATCCCCGATTGGCATGGTGGATTGGTGGAACGGCGGTAGTAGTGCTGTATGTTTTCCTGTTCTATCATTTCTTCGTCGGTCCTACCGGTTTCAGATGGCGTGCCCTCTATGGCGATGAGGTGTATCCTGAAGGCTACGAGATTCATGGCATTGATATCTCCCATTATCAGGGCAAGATAGACTGGGAGCAGCTCAACAATGCGATGATCAAGGGTTGTCCTGTGCGCTTTGTCATCATCAAGAGTACCGAGGGTTCCAGCCGCCTGGATGAGAATTTCCGCGAGAACTTCAATCAGGCTCGCGATTATGGATTCATCCGTGGCGTGTATCATTTCTGGAGCAATAAATCTACGGCTCGCGAACAGGCGTATTACTTTCTGGAGCAGGTGCATCTTACGGATGGCGATCTTCCGCCCGTACTCGACATCGAGCATAAGCCTGATGACAAGAGTGTAGAGGATTTTCAGCGCGATGTGCTCACATGGCTGCATATCGTAGAGGATAGGTATCATGTGAAACCGATCATCTACACCTATTACAAGTTTAAGGAGCAGTATCTCAGCGCACCCGTTTTCGATGACTATCCTTACTGGATAGCGCATTATTATGTAGATAAGGTGCAGTACAAGGGCAAGTGGAAGTTCTGGCAGCATACGGATGCAGGAAAGCTTCCGGGCATCAAGGGCTATGTGGATTTCGATATCTACAACGGCAGCTACTACGATCTGCGCCAGCTTTGTATCGGCAGCAATGACAAGGATAAGAAATTGTGGGATAATGATGAAGAAGAATAAAGCTTGATTTTTCCAAGGGGGAAAGATCAAGCTTTATTTTTTTCTGCTGTTTTTATTCTTTATTGTTGGTTTTACGCTCCCAGTACCAGACAGGTCCAGTTGTTATCTACCTGTCTTGTTATCTCGTGCAGTCCCAGCTCATCTGCCTTCTCCAGCAATACAGGCACATCTTCCTCGTAGAAACCGCTCAGAATCAGTGTGCCGCCCATATTCATCACGCTGCGGAAGAGTTTCATGTCTTCCAGCAGGATGTTGCGGTTGATGTTCGCCATCACCACGTCGAAGACACCGCTCACGTGGTTCAGTACACTGCTGTTTCCGAAGAGTACCTCCATGTTATCTACGCCATTCAGTACGGCATTGTGCTTGGCATTCTCCACGCTCCATTCATCGATGTCGTAGCCCACCACATCCTTGGCGCCGAGCTTCGATGCGGTGAGTCCCAGAATGCCCGTACCCGTTCCGCAGTCTAGTATGCGCTTGGTCTTGACAGGCATTTTCAGCAGCTGTGCGATGATCATACGGGTAGTTTCGTGGTTGCCGGTTCCGAAGGCTAGCTTTGCCTCGATGCCGATCTCGATGATGTCGGGACGGTCGCTGGTATCCGGATAAAGTTCCGGATGCTTGGCATCGTAGATCACTACCTGGTCGCCCACGAAGATAGGGTCGAAGCCCTGCTCCTCCCATTCCTGGTTCCAGTCCTTGTCTTCGGCATCCTGGATGTCGTAGGTTATCTGGGTGTCCATGATAGGGAAGTCGGCGATGTAGGCATCCAGCGCCTCCTTGTCGAAGAGGTCTTTCTGCACGTATGCCTCCATACCCGTTTCGGTTTCTTCAAACGATTCGAATCCAGCCTCGGCAGCACCGTCGGCGAGCAAGTCCTGGCAGGCTTGCATCAAGTCGGCCGATGTCTTGATATTGAATGTCGCTACTAAATATTTCATGTCTTTTTTCTATTGATTTTGTCCTAAAAATGCTTACGGATGTTCTAAAAAGTTTGAAATCCTTTAAATCTTCTGCAAAATTATAAAAAAATAGGGGAAAACCTACAATTATTTAGGGAAATTCTGTAATTTTGCATCAAAATAAGTGGTATTTTTGCATAAAGAACAGAAAAAGATAGGAGAAATATACAATGAAGAAAATGTATCTTCTTGCAGTCCTGATGGCAGCCGCAATGCCATTCACTTCGATGGCACAGGACGACGACCTCTACTTCAATCCGAAGAAGGAGGCGAAGGAGAAGGCTGAGAGAAAAGCTGCGTTACTGCGTGAGTACAAGGCTCAGCAGGCACGCCGCGACAGTATCTATGCCCTCTTCTGGAGCGGCAGCAACCGGAATGTGGATGAGTACAACCGTGGTGGCAGATTCCTGAGCCATTACGAGAAAGTGGGTACTGATTCGCTCGGTAACGATATCATCCAGTTTCATGTAGGCAAGGGGGTGGCGCCCGACAGCATCTACGATGATGCTTACTTCGCCCAGAAGTATATCAACGAGGAAGAGGATTTCGGCAATACCCGCAGAATGAGTCGCTGGGATGGCTACTACGATCCTTGGTTCTATGGCTACTATGGCTATGGTCCATACTATTGGCGCTCCCGCATGTGGGGCTGGCACAATCCTTGGCGATACGGCTACTATACAGGCTGGTACGACCCATGGTTTGATCCTTGGTATGATCCATGGTATTATGGCTATGCCGGATGGTATGGCGGCTGGTACGACCCATGGTATTATGGCTGGGGTGGCTGGTATGGCCCTTGGTACTGGGGTGGTCCGATGATTGGGCATGTAAGCTATGGCGGTTTTGCCGGTGGCAAGCGATATAACAATCCGGGGCGCATCGATGCATCTCATGGATATGTGTATGGCGGATCGCAGGGCAATAACAATACCTATACCCGCAGAAGCGGTTCCAACCGCAGCTTCGGTCAGCGCCGTGAGAACAACGGTTTCAACAACAACTCCAACTTCGGAACGCGCAATAATTCCAGCTTCGGCAACAGCGGCAGCTTCAGTGGCGGCAGTGTAGGCGGAGGTGGCAGCTTTGGCGGCGGTCGTTCCGGTGGTGGCAGCTTTGGAGGTGGCGGTCGCTCAGGTGGCGGCAGCTTCGGAGGTCGCCGATAAACGCCCTGAAAGGATTTGCCATTTGCCAGCACGCCCTGAAATACTCAGTTACTGAAGTTTCGTATGTGGTTCAAGTACGGGCTGAAGGCCCAAAAGCTCCTAGCCCAGGGCATCGCCCTGGGTTATAGTGGTTTTTATGAATACGCCCTGAAAGGGCAAAAGCTTTATAAACAATTAAAATTAGAAATAATATGAATCATTTAAAACATATACTTTTTGCCAGTGCCCTCGTGGCTTCCATGAGTGCCGCTGCGCAGGAAACCTATCAGGATACCAAGTTGGCAGCCAGCCAACTCACGGGTACCGCCCGCTATGTAGGTATGGGTGGAGCGATGGAGGCCTTGGGTGCCGATATCTCCACCATCAGCACCAACCCAGCCGGTGTGGGTCTTTTCCGCAAGAATCAGATTTCCCTCTCTGCCGGCGTCATCGCCCAGAGCGGTGCAGACAACAGCATTTC
Organism: Prevotella sp. TF12-30; assembly: GCF_003436715.1. Classification (NCBI taxonomy): domain Bacteria; kingdom Pseudomonadati; phylum Bacteroidota; class Bacteroidia; order Bacteroidales; family Prevotellaceae; genus Prevotella; species Prevotella sp. TF12-30. The sequence continues at coordinate 94,376 of NZ_QSQJ01000008.1, forward strand.
CCTTGGCAATTCTACCATAGATATCAAGGGCAAGAAGAGTCATCCAACCTTCGACCAGGTAGGCATCGTCTGGTCTACGAAGATGAGAAACTCCAGTGCGCTCAATCTTGCGTTCAATTATCATAAGAGTACCGACTTCGGACAGCTCCTCAACGCAGCCAATTCTCTTACGAAGGCTTCGCAGAACAAGTTGACTGCAGCCAAGAATGCAGAGGGTGTGGATGGATGGAGTGCCGTAGATGCAAACTTTGGCGGTTACAAGGATAATAGTGGCAAGTATCAGAATGGTCTGCTTAGCCTCACCTCTAATGGCTATTTGTCTTACGCCGAAGCCCAGTCTTATCTCTTCGGACAATATCAGCATGGCTACATCGGCAGCTACGATTTCAACATCAGTGGTTCTATCGGCAATAGAGTATGGCTCGGTCTTACCATTGGCTTGCACGATGTTCATTACAACAGTAATTCCCTCTATGCAGAGAATCTAGTGGATGGCAACTTCAGCGATTCCTACGAGCAGATCAAGATTACGGGTACTGGATATGACGTGAAGGCTGGTATCATCTTCCGTCCGGTAGAGGAGTCTCCTTTCCGTATCGGTGCCTACGTCAATTCTCCGGTGTTCTATGATCTCTCGCTCAGCGCAGCCCACGATCTGAGTATGTATGGCAAAAATGCGCCAGCTACTTTCCAGGATAAGGATGCAGCTGGCAATATCGTCAATGTGCCTTGCTACACATTGGGTGATAAGGGACAGACTGTGGATTACGACTTCCGCTTGAACACTCCTTGGAAGGTGGGTGTCAGCATGGGTCATACCGTGGGCAACTATCTTGCCCTGGGTGCAACCTACGAGTATGCCTGGTACGACCACATGGACAACCGCGTGAAGGATGGCGGTTACTACGATTACTACTGGGGTGATTATTACGAGTCAAGCAGCAGCGATGATGCGATGAATGCAGATACCCGTGCCAACCTGAAGGGTGTAAGCACCTTGAAGGTGGGAGCTGAAATCAAGCCAACCTCTATGCTTTCTCTCCGTTTCGGTTACAACTATGTATCGCCGATGTTCAGAGAGAATGCCTATCGTGATCAGTCGATTGGCAGCAATGGTGTAGATATCGCTACTTCTACCGATTATACCAACTGGAAGGCGATGAATCGCTTTACCTGCGGTGTGGGTTTCAACTACGAGAACTTGAATATTGATGTAGCTTATCAGTATGCTACCCAGAAGGGTGATTTCTATCCGTTTATGAGCTATGTGAATAAGGATGATGCTACATTGGACAATATCCCTACTTCATGCAAGGTGGATAACAATCGCCATCAGCTCCTGCTTACGGTAGGTTACAAGTTTTAATTAGGCCGAAGGTTTAAAGAATGCAAAAAACAGAGCTTTCTTCGTTTTTTTTAGTAAAAAAAGGCTAGAAAATTTGGTCGTTTCGCAGAAAAGCTCTATCTTTGCAGATATAAAAAAGAAGGATTATAAAAATATACTTGAGGAAAATCTCCCTAAAGTGATAGGGAATAAAGATATTAGTTTTTTTAGTGGTTAATTTAGTTTTAGTAAGTATGTGGTAGGATCTGTTGTGAAACAGATCCTATTTTTTTTGCATACCTAAGGTTTCACATCCTGTATAACGAATAAAGAGGGTGCGTCATAGACTTATGACACACTCTCTGTAATAGATAAAATCTTCTCAAAAACTAATCACATGCAGCTTTCGTTCTGCTTTCGTTCTGCTTCCTTGCAGCTTACACGCAGCTTGAAACACCAAGCGAAGTGGCTATTGCGGTGAGAATGCTAATCGCAATCTGAATCACCATTTTCCAGGTATCCTTCTTCATTGTCTTTTAGTGTTTAATGTTTAGTGTTTAATGTTTAATTCCGTTAGGCGTTTCGGCGGATTTGCAACCGTTAGGCGTTCCGGCGGATTTGTAATCCGCCGTTAAAAAACGTCCTAACCTCTTTTAGCTTTGCGGATTTGCAATCCGCATCAAGCAAGATTTAAAAATTTACATTGTCGCCGCCGCCGTCTTCACCTCCGGTATTGCCGCCGCTGGTACCCTGGTCACCGGTGGTTCCGCTACCGCCAGCTCCCTGCGTTCCACTGCCTTCAGTTCCGGTAGTTCCGCTGCCGCCAGCATTGCTGCCTCCGCCCTGCGTTCCTCCGCCCTGCGTTCCGCCGCCAGTGGTTCCGTCTCCATCGCCACCACCATCAGGAGTTTCTGGAACGTTGATGTCCACGTTGGTCTTGCCCTCCCTGATCGCCTTGATCACGGCTGCCTGAGCACTTCGGCTAGCCACGAGGTTGAATTCTGCGTCATCGAGCAGGTTCTTGAACTGCTGTCCAGGCTCCCACTGAACCTTCACGTTGGTGATATTCTGCGCCGTAAACTTGTCGGCAGTCTCTGCGCCCTTGGAGCTGAGCAGGATAGAGAAGTCGCCCAGGTCGCCCAGTCGGATCTTCTTGCCTTCGAGCAGCATCTCTCTCATGCAGTCCACTGCCATGTAGAGGATGGCGCTGATGTCAGCTCTTGAATATACGCTGCCGTGAGAAGTGATGTGCTTGGCAAACTTCTCGATGGTCATCACATCGGTGTACTGCGAGATGGCGAACGCATTCTGCTTCTCGGTCTTCACCAGGTCGGTGTCCTTCTTGTCCGGCTCCTTGCCGTCCTTCTTAGCCTGGTTGATACGTGACTTTGCCTGGTTGATCTCAAGGAGATTTGCGTTCACGCTGCGCATTACGATACTGTAGTTAATCATACTCTGTACTGTTTTTAAAAGTTCTTAGAAATCGCAACTGCCCGGAAAGCCCTCGTTTCTGCCCCGATTTTGGGTCTTCATAGATGTCCGGCGCCTGCCATCATTTAAGCCCCGCTGCGGTCTTCTATTATGACCGCCTTTTTGGCACGATAGGCTGTTCCTTCGATTGCTGGTGCAAAGATACGAAGAATTTCTGTATCTACCAAATTTTTGCATGTGATAAGGGTCGATTTTCAGCAAAACACTTACGATTTGAAACTTCGTTAAA
>NZ_QSQJ01000080.1:0-469 GCF_003436715.1 Prevotella sp. TF12-30
CACAAGAGCAACCATGAGCCATCCATGTCGGATAGCAGCCAGAACCCATGGAATGGTATTTCTTCCATAGGACTTTTTGCTCCTGCCAACGCTCAGACCTTTGAACCATTCCCAGAGGATGAATCATCCAAGAAGAAAAAGAAGAAACGCAGAAGAGGCTTTAGCCTTTGATGCAAGTTACAAACCATTCAAACAACAAAAGAAATATGAAAGAAGAACTATTGGAAGCCATCTACGGCACAGTTGAGAGATTGGAGCAGAAAGTCGATGAACTTTCTGACTCCACAAAGAACGCAGGAGCAGAAAACGTTCCTGCAAGTAATGACATAACCAAGTTGGATAAGTCAATCAATGCGATGTTTACCAAGGAAGAGGAAGTCAGAGGTAAAATATCCAAATTAAGAGATGCCATTGTTGTTTTTGTTGACCTTATCAAGGTAGAACTTGGCAAAAATGAGCAGCGAAGCAA